>CAZMAC010000007.1:0-18545 GCA_964564085.1 uncultured Hyphomicrobiaceae bacterium | reverse complement strand
CTAAAGCCGAAAAATACACCGTCTCAGTCAACATCGAGCCACGCAGCGGTGCTACGGAGACGGCAAGCACAGTACCAACCGACTCGATTGCGCGACTTGATCAAGAGGGGTCTTCAGTCACTGATGCACCGGATCAAGGTCAGTTTGAGCGCCGCGTCTCTCGGGAAGAAGAAGACTCTGTTCTGAAACGGGCCAATGAGTTTCTGGCTAACGCCGACATTGCCTCGGCCCGCTTGCTGTATCAGGCGATGGCTAATAAGGGCAGCGCGCGGGCTGCCTTTGCTATGGGCCAGACTTATGATCCGGAGTTTCTAAGCGGTTTTGTCGTAAGCGGATTAAAGCCCGATATTGACGAAGCAATCGCATGGTATAAAAAGGCGACGGAACTCGGCAGCCCGGAAGCAAAAGCGCGGCTCAGTGCTTTAGACAAGAAGTAGGCGATATTTCCTCTTGCATCATTGGCGGTCTTCCCTGCACATGCCAGGGGCGAGCCTTGGCGTGCAATGCCATCGCCGTCGGGCGATATTTTGGATTTCTTGAAGATCAGCCATGCGTGATTCAATCATTTACGAGATCAAAGACGGTATCGGCACCATCATCATGAACCGGCCGGAGGCACGCAATGCGCTGACCTTCGAAATGTATGATCGGATTGCCGAAATCTGTGAGAAGCCCAGCGAGGACGGCGGCGTCAAAGCTTTAATCATCACCGGGGCAGGGGAGCGCGCCTTTGCAGCCGGCACCGATATGTCGCTGTTTCGTGCCTTTGAAAAACCCGAAGATGCGCTGGCCTATGAAGCGCGGATCGAACGAGTGCTGACGAAGATCGAGACCAGCTCGGTTCCCACGATCGCTGCCATTTCGGGCGCGTGCACAGGCGGTGGCGCAACGATCGCAATTGCCTGCGATGTGCGGCTCGCAACGGAAAGCGCGGTTTTCGGTTTCCCGGTCGCCCGCACGCTCGGCAATTGCCTTTCTATTGCCAATTACGCCCGGCTCGTCTCGATGATTGGTGCAGGGCGCGTCATGGATATGGTGGTGACGGCCCGCCTGACCGATGCGGAGACGGCTCATTCGATTGGCCTTGTTTCGGAGGTTCTGCTCGATCACGATGCATTGATGGTGCGCGCGGCCGAGCTGGCAAGGACTGTCTCTGGCCATGCGCCGCTGACGATACAGGCCACCAAAGAGGCGCTCAAACGGCTTCGCGAGGGGCGCGGCGATGATGAGGATCTTCTCACGCGCTGTTATATGAGCGAGGATTTTCGCGAAGGCATTGAAGCGTTTCTTGCCAAGCGTAAGGCTGATTGGAAAGGGCGGTAAAGACCGACGGCGCCGCGCGGCGGTCCTCTGAATGGCATGACTGTTATCGAGCTGGCTCACATCATGTCCGGCCCGACCTGCGGCCTGATGCTGGCGGATATGGGCGCCGACGTGATCAAGGTCGAAAAGCTGGACGGCGATGACTCGCGCCGTTTTCTTCCGCCCGCCATCGAAGGGGAAGCGGCGGCCTTCATGATGATGAACCGCAATAAGCGTGGGATTGTCATCAATTTGAAGACGGACGAGGGCAAAGAGGTCTTACGCCGGCTCGTCTCAAAGGCCGATTGCCTTCTTGAAAACTTCCGCAAAGGCACGACGGAAGGGCTGGGCCTTGGCTATGAGGTCCTGCGCCAGGATAATCCCGGCCTGATCTACGCCGAGATTTCCGGTTTTGGCCGCACGGGGCCCTATGCGGAGCGCGGCGGTTTCGATCTGATCGCGCAGGGGATGTCCGGGCTGATGGCGATGACGGGCGAGGGACCCAGCCGACCGCCGGTCAAAGTCGGCGCGCCCGTCACCGATATCGCCGCCGGCATCCTTGCGGCCATGGGAATCTGCGCGGCTTATGCGCATAGACTGAAGACCGGCGAGGGGCAGAAAGTCGATACCTCGCTCATGGAAGCGGGGATCACGCTCACCTATTGGCAATCCGCCATCGCCTTTGCAACGCAGCAATCGCCAGGACCGCTCGGTTCGGCTCATCCGCTCAATGCACCGAATCAGGCCTTCAAGACCGCCGATGGCTGGATCAATGTCGGCGCCGCCAATCAGCGCAACTGGGAGCGCATGCTGAGCCTTCTTGAGCGGCCGGATTTACAGAACGATCCGCGCTTTGCGCGCAATGAAGACCGGATGAGCAATCTCGGCGCGCTTGTGGAGATTTTGAATTCGGTTTTCGAGCAAAATACCTCGGCCCATTGGCTTGAAAAGTTCAGCAGCGCGGGCGTCCCCGCCGGCCCGGTCCTGAGCATTGCCGAGATGCATGAAGACCCGCAAACCATCGCACGCGACATGGTGCCGTTTGTCGATCATCCCGTTGCTGGCAGAACGCAGACCATTGGCGCACCGGTGAAATTTTCCGAAACCAAATGCCGTATCGAGAACGCAGCGCCGACACTCGGCCAGCAGACCCGCGAGATCCTTGTTGAAGTCGGGTATACCGCATCGCAAATCGATACGCTGATCCGTGACGGCGTCGTCCGTTGCTCGCAAGCCAGCAAAGCCGCTGTCTGAATATCGCGAAGCTGCCATTCCAATAAATCCTAACCACGGATTTTAAAACCGGCTTATTCTTTTGGCTTAGAGCGTTTCCAGGCGAAGTGGGCACCGGTTCGCCGTCCGGAAACGCGGCAAAACTGAAAACTTAAAGAAAAGGAGGAAACGCCGGTGAAGCTCTTTTGGTCGAATGCCTCGCCCTATGCGCGCAAAGTGCGGATGGTGATTGCCGAGCGACATCTTGTCGGCCTTGTTGAAGAGGTGACGGTCGATGTCTATGCCGATCCGCCGGAGCTGCTTGCAGCGAACCCCGCCGGGAAAATCCCCGCACTGCTCACCGATGAAGGTTTTGCACTTTTTGACAGCCCGGTGATCTGTGCCTACCTTGATGCGCATCCGGCGGCGCAAGGGGAGCCACTATGCCCGCAAACAGGCAATGAACGCTGGCTGGTGATGTGCGCAGAAGCGTTCGGCGATGCGATCACGGATCTCGGCTTTGCGCTGACGGCCGAACGCCGCAAGCCGGAAGGTGAAAAATCTCCAACGCTTGCTGCGCGCCAGCGTGGTCAGCTCTTGCGCGCATTGGACGCTGTTCCCGAAACGCTGGTCATGCTTCCTGAGCGCGTCACGCTCGGTCATCTGGCTCTCGCCTGCGCGCTTGGCTATCTCGATTTTCGCCACGCTGATCTGAACTGGCGCGATGGCCGGGACGCGCTGGCGGCCTGGTATGGTGAGATTGCGACCCGTCCAAGTCTTGTGTCGACGGCGCCATCATAGGCCTCCCGTGCAGCAAGATCCCTGGCGGCTCGCATTTGGCGGTATGATCGCCATGGCCGTTGGCATGGGCGTGGGCCGTTTCGTCTACACGCCGATCCTGCCGGTCATGGTCGAGGCGCTTGGGCTGACCACGTCCGAAGCCGGTCTTATCGCCTCGGCGAATTACCTTGGTCATCTTGTCGGAGCTCTGCTTGCAGCGTTGCAGGGCTTTCGCGAAAGGCTACGCAGCTATCTACTTGCCGGTCTCGTAATCAATGCGGCGGGTCTGACTGCGATGGCGATAACGGACAGCCTTGTATTCCATCTGATCTTGCGCTTCTTTGCCGGTATCGTCAGCGCAATGATCCTGGTTTTCTCATCGAGCATCGTACTTGACCGGCTTGCCATTATGGGCCGACCGCAATTTTCCGCAGTCCATTTTGGCGGCGTCGGCACAGGGATCGCAATTTCCGCGATCGCTGTTGGGATACTTGTCGTAAACGGCGCAAGCTGGCAGATGCTTTGGGGCACAAGCGGGCTTGTCGCGATGGCTGGGTTTGCGCTGGTGGCCTGGCTCATTCCGGACGCCGAGCCGGTTTCTCCAGCAAAGCCAAAAGCGACGGAGGCGAAAAGCTCTATTGCTTTGAACGCCATAATCATCGCCTATGGGCTTTTTGGCTTCGGCTACATCATCACGGCGACATTCATCGTCGCCATTGTCCGCAGTGCGCCTGAAATCAGTGCTATGGAGCCTTATGTATGGGCGCTTTTGGGACTTTGCGCAGCACCATCCGTCGCCTTCTGGATGTGGGTCAGCGCAAGGTTTGGCGCAACGCAGGCTTTTGCCATCGCCTGTCTCATTGAAGCGGCCGGCGTTGCCAGCAGCATCCTTTGGGTCTCAGCGGCTGGCGTTATTGTCGCTGTGATCTTTCTTGGCGGCACGTTTATGGGCATTACAGCGCTCGGCCTCACCATCGGGCGGCGATTATCCATCGGCGATCCGCGCCGGAACTTTGCGCTTATGACCGCGTCTTTTGGGGTGGGGCAGGTTGTCGGCCCGACTTTCGCCGGCGTGTTGGCGGATCAGCTTGGCGGTTTCTTGGTTCCCTCGCTCATCGCGTCCGGGGCGCTTGTCGTTGCCGCCTTCCTGTCCCGGTTTGCCGGCGCAGCTCAGAAAAAACACCACGCGGCTGCGATGGCGCATAGCCGGGAAACTGTCTGAAGACGAGGTGGTTCGATCGGTTTCTTTTGGCATCAGATTTATCCGAAAACCGCTTCGCACTTTTCGGTCTGATGCTCTAACGTCCCCCGGACACATTCAAGATTGCCCCAGTGATGTAAGACGCCGCATCGCTGAGCAGCCAGATAATCGCCTCTGCAACCTCATCCGGCGCACCGGCCCGCCCGAGCGGCGTCGTTGCGCCAAGCCGGGCGGCGCGATCGGGCGTGCTGCTCGTCAGATGAATATCGGTGTCGATGAGCCCTGGGCTGACCGCATTGACCCGAACGCCGTCCGGTCCAAGCTCCTTTGCTAATCCTACGGTCAGCGTATCGATCGCGCCTTTCGACCCTGCATAATCAACATATTCGTTCGGCGATCCCAGCCGTGCCGCCACCGATGAGAGCAGCACGATGGCTCCGCCTTTCCCGCCGCGCGATTGACCGAGCCGCCGGGCCGCTTCCCTTGCACATAGATAAGCCCCGAAGACATTCACGTTGAAAATGTGGGCCATCCGCTCCGCATCCATGTCGGCGAGCCTGCTGGCCGGGGCAACGATCCCGGCATTGATGACGACGCCATCGAGCGGGCCGAATTCATGCATTGCTGTATCGAACATCGAAATGACATCGGCTTCAATCGAGACATCGCCCTGGATTGCCGTTGCGCGGCCACCCGCGTCGCGAACGCCCTGCGCAGTTTTTTCCGCCGCCTCGCTGTTTCCTGCATAGCCAAGCGCAACTGCCCAACCACGGGCGCCAGCCAGCAATGCAGCGGCCCGGCCAATGCCCCGGCTTCCTCCCGTAATCAAGATCGTCTTCATTTTAGCTGTCCCGCAAGATCCGGATTGCCAGATCGCCTCCCGCAACATCCTGAAGCGCAAAGATGATCAGCAGAAAGATAAGCGCAAGCCCGCCATACCATGTCCCGCCAACGATCAGGCCGTCACGGTTGAGTGGCGGTTTTTGCGCGATCTCCCCCTCTTTCAGCCGTTTGCGCTCGAAGTAAATCTCCATGATGCCGATACCGAACAAGATTGCGACGAAATAAATCCTCATATAAACGGCAAGCGCGATCACAAGACCGCCTGCGAGAATAAGGTAAAGAATTTGCCCGCCGGGTGCGACCGACATCAGCAGCGAATTGGTCAGCCGCCCACCATCAAGCGGGTAAATCGGCAGGAGATTGAACAGATTGACGAGCGCGATAAAGCCAACGACGCCGGCCCAAAACACCTCGCCTGTTGCAAGCCAGATCAGCACTGGCGGTATCGCGCTGAGCAGCCCCCAACTCGGCCCCATTGCCGTGATGTAAACGTCCTGCCATTCGCTTTTCGCCCGATCGCCGATGGCCGCGCCGCCGAAAAGAGGCACGAAATAAAAGCCCGGCGTCGGCATCCCGGTGCGCCGCATAGCCCAGACATGGCCAAGCTCGTGAACGCCAATGGCCCACATGATGGCGACGGCGAATTCCCATGTGAAAAGAAAGGAATAGGTGGCAAGGGTGGCGCCTGCCAGTAAGAGCTTGACGCTTTTGAACACCTTGAAAAGCTTGAAAAACAAAACGAGCAGGCTGCCGCTTTGGCTAAGAAGCTTTTTGAGCATTTGAAACCGTCCCCATTCCCCATTATGACGGTATCCTACCGGATTCCCGTGTCAAATGGCGATGGGTTTACGGTTTCGGGCGCAATCGTCGCGGTGTGGCTTTGGGTCGAGAACTCAGTTATCTGTGCCGGTGCGGTCGAGACGTGCTTCGAGCGCCTGAAGCCGCGCTGAGGACGCATCGACAATCCTGGCAACGTCGCGGGAGGGAATATAGCTTGCGTGATTGTCGGCGGTCTGAAAGGAGCGCAGATTGCAGATCTGGACAAGCGTTTTGTGCAATTCTTCGCGCACTTCACCGAGCTGATCGGCGAGAATGATCGAAGCCATCAGGAACAGCCTGTCATCGGGAACGTGCTGGAAGCCGCCTTTCAGATCCTGGACGATATTTTCCACATAGGCGGCAAGCTCGACGACGCGCCGTTCGGCACCGTCATCGCAGCTCATCCGGTACTCCCGGCCATTTACGCTCACGGTCACCTGGCCCATCACGTTCTCCTACAGCGCTCCGCGCTTGGGCAGCGCGTCCAAACACAGCTGGAACAGCAAGGGGAAAGCGCCGGCTCAACCCTGCCTGGCTAAAATTGACTTTACCGACTCTATGGCGACACTCAGTTTTTCTCTGACACGGTTATTGGCGTCCTCAAGTTTTTTGACCCGCTTGCGCTCTTCGTCCAGTTCGGCACGCAGACGCTCGGTTTCGCGTGTGAGCACGGCGACATCCGCATCCTGCGTCGCCGCTGCCTTAACCCTTCTGCGCTCATTCGCCGGAGCACGCTTTTGTCCCGCCGCCTGCATCTTGCCCCCACCAGATTTCCGCATGCCGTCAACGCTAGTTGTTTATCTTCTCAGCGTTCTCATTTGGCCAAGCGGTTATACTACGCCTCGCGCAAGTAACGACTACATCCGGCCAGGAGAACGGAACGAGAAATTGATTTTTGCCGCTTTGCGCATGTAGCCATTAGCCGGATATGAAAGTCAATCCTTTGCATTTACGCTAGATTGACAGCGGGAATTTAAAAAACGATTAATTTACAAAACAGTACGTGATTTGAGGCAATCCATAGTCAATGCGTTAGATATAAGTTTTAGCTCCTCGGGCGCAAAGCGGCTTAGAATACATGGCCCTTTCAATGGTTAAAGGTCACATATGCGGCCTCAAAACGCCTTGCCTTTTGCGGGATTTGCCAGCATCTACAGGCAGGGATGCGGGGGCGATCATCACCGATATAACGAGCCCTAACAGCGGAGGTTCTCATGGCAGTGAAAGTGGCAATCAACGGCTTTGGCCGAATCGGGCGCAATATTTTGCGCGCTATGGTGGAAAATCGCCGGGATGATTTGGAGCTGGTTGCCATCAACGATCTCGGTTCGCCCGAGACGAATGCGCATCTGTTCAAATATGACAGTGTCCACGGCCGGTTCCCCGGTGAGGTGAAACTAGAAGGCGAAATGATGGATGTCGGGCTGGGACCGTTCAAGGTGCTTGCCGAGAAAGACCCGGCCAATTTGCCCTGGCGCGATCCCGGCGTCGACGTGGTCATGGAATGCACCGGCATTTTCTCCGATAAGGACAAAGCCGCGGTCCATCTTAGAAGCGGCGCGAAAAAGGTGCTGGTCTCCGCGCCCTCGAAGGGCGCCGATATCACCGTCGTTTACGGCGTAAACCACGACAAGCTGGAGCCGGGACATGAGGTTGTCTCCAATGCGTCGTGCACGACGAATTGCCTTGCCCCGGTCGCCAAGATTTTAAACGATCTTTGCGGCATCCAGTCAGGCTATATGACGACAATCCATGCCTACACCAACGATCAGCGTATTCTCGACCTGCCGCATAAGGATCTGCGGCGTGCCCGTGCTGCGGCGTTATCCATGATCCCGACGACGACCGGGGCGGCCAAGGCGGTCGGGTTGGTCCTGCCCGAGCTTGTGGGCAAGCTCGATGGTACCGCGATCCGCGTGCCAACGCCGAATGTTTCGGTGATTGATTTGAAAATCATTCCGCAGCGCGAAACGACGGTCGACGAAATCAATAAGGCAATGGAGCGTGCGGCTGAGCAGGAGCTCAAAGGCGTCCTTGCCGTCACGTCCGAGCCGGTGGTTTCGGTGGATCTCAATCACGATCCGCATTCCTCGACCTTCGATCTGTCGCAGACCCAGATCGTCGATGGACAGCTCGTGCGCGTGATGTCCTGGTACGACAATGAATGGGGCTTTTCCTGCCGCATGTGCGATACAGCCGTTGCGCTCGGCAAGATGATTGGCTGAATTTGTATGCCGAGCGGGCCGCCACGATAAGCTTGATGGACAAGCGTTGCGATCTCTATCTGCGTCTGCGCGCCGAAGCGCTTCCGGCTCCCGGTGAGCTGGAGGTGCTTTTGCGTGAGGTGAAACCGGCCGCTGTGCTCTTGATGCGGACTGCGGGCGAGACGGCGGTTGAAAACGTGCGCCGGGCCATCGATCCGGAGCGGCGTCAGACTGTTGCCATCCTGGTCGAAAATGATGCCGGTCTTGTTCAAAGGCTTGATGTCGACGGCGTGCATTTGCGCAGCGCAGACGATCAGCTTGCCGGGCTCCGGAGCCGCCTGGCGGAGGCAAAATCGATCGGCGTTTCCTGCAGGCTCTCCCGTCACGAAGCCATGATGATGGCTGAAGCGGGCGCCGATTATATTGCATTTGGCGATCCCGCTTTGCCAGGCAAACGCGATTTGAGTGCTGTCGTGGAAATGATCAACTGGTGGAATGCGCTTTTTGAAGTTCCCTGCGTTGCATGGCTATGCGAAACCGATGGTCTGGGCGATGCGCAAAGGCTGGTTCAGGCTGGCGCGGATTTCCTTTGTGTGGGGCAGGGTGTTGACGACTCCATCAAGCTTTCCGATCTTGTGCAGATAACGAGCGATTTTGTGAAGACGGACAAATAAGATTGGCGATGCGATATCCGGTCTCGATTGGCGTTCTGTTGGCGGCGCTGCTATTTGCGCCAAGCTTTGCTGCAAAAAAAGCTGACCCCAAAAACAGCGAAAAGACCGACGCCGCAGCAGCCAAACAGCCAGACGCCAAGCCCGAGCCCGTCAATCCCGATCCGGCCTATGCCGCCTTCGATGCCGGACGTTATGTCGAAGCACGGGAGCTAGCCGAAGCGGCTGCGGCCAAAGGCGATGGTCCCTCTCAAACCATGCTGGGTCTAATCTATGAAAACGGGCTCGGCGTTTCGCGAAACTTTGTCAAAGCGGCTGAGTATTATCTCAAGGGCGCAAAGGCCGGCGATCCGCATTCGCAATTCGCCATCGGCGTGATGCTGGTTGAAGGGCGCGGGATTAAGAAGAACAAGAAGCAGGCCGCAAAATTTTTCGAGCTGGCATCCGCTCAAAACCACGCCACGGCGCTATACAATCTGGCGCTAATCTATGTTGAGGGAAATACGGTCCCGCAAGACGTTGCCAAGGCAGCTCAGCTTATGGAGCGTTCGGCCGAGCTCGACAATGTCGCGGCCCAATATGACCTTGCCGCCTTTTACAAAGAGGGGCTCGGCGTCGAGAAAAGCACACAAAAGGCGGTTTACTGGCTGCAAAAAGCGGCGGAAGCGGGCATGACCAATGCCGAGCTTGAATATGGCATCGCGCTTTACCTTGGGAAGGGTGTGCAGAAAAACGAAGCTCTCGGCTTTCAGATGCTGCGCCTTGCGGCCGAAAAAGGCAATCCGGTTGCCCAGAACCGACTGGCGCATGCGCTTGCTGCCGGTAAGGGCACGGAAAGCGATCCGGTTGCAGCCGCAAAATGGCATCTCCTGGCGCGCCAATCCGGCGTCAGCGATTTCCATCTTGATGGGTTTATCAGCACGCTTTCAGCCAAGAAACGCGAAAAGGCCAAAAAGGCCGCGTTCGACTGGCAGCAATCGACCGATGCCCTGTTGCAATAGGCCGCCGCGTCAGCATCTCTGCAAAGACGTCACGCGTGGAGCTTACCCAAAATCCGGGCCCAGGATCGTGCGCCTTTCTGGAAGCTTTTGAGATTATACTTCTCATTTGGCGAATGGATGCGATCGTTATCTAGTGCAAAGCCGACGAGCACCGAATCCATACCGAGCTTGGCTTTAAACGACTCAATAATCGGGATTGATCCACCGGACCCCATCAGGATCGCCTCCGTTCCCCATTCCTCATGCAGAGCCTCGGCTGCCTGCCGGATTGCGGGAAGCCCGATATCGAAGCCGATGGCGGGGCTGCCGCCGGAGCTCTTGAATTCCGAATGGCAATCGGCGGGAAGCTGGTCTGCTATGAAACGTTTGAAGCCATCGATGACCTTGTTCGGCTTTTGTCCGGGAACGAGCCGGAAAGTGAGCTTCGCCGAGGCCTCAGCCGGAATGACGGTCTTCGTGCCCGGTCCGGTATAGCCGCCAATTATGCCGTTGATTTCAGCGGTTGGCCGCGACCAGAGCTGTTCCAGAAGACTTCGGTCCGTCTCGCCCGCTTCCTTCGACAGGCCAACGGGCCTAAGAACGCGATCGGCATTGACCCCGATTGCGTTCCACTGCGCGCGTTGATCTTCGCCCGGTTCGATGATGTCGTCGTAAAAACCGGGAATTTGCACCCGGCCTTCAGTGTCATAGAGCGCGCCGAGCACATGAGTGAGGCCGCGGATCGCGTTCATGGCCGCTCCGCCAAACATACCGGAGTGAAGATCGCGGTTTGCCGCCGTGACGACCAGCTCAATATGCGCAAGACCGCGTAGGCTGGTTGTGATGGCGGGCTGATCGGGGCCTATCTGGCCGGTGTCGCAGACAAAGACATGATCCGCTTTCAGCTCATCGGCATAATCCCTCAAAAATGCCGGAAGGCTCGGGCTTCCGCATTCCTCCTCGCCCTCCAGGAGAACTGAAACGGAGCAAGGCAGCGTACCGGCCGTCTTCATCCAGGCGCGGCAGGCCTCGATAAATGTCATGACCTGTCCCTTATCATCACTCGCCCCGCGCGCCACGATGACGGCGCCGTTTCCATTCTCCTCAGCAATGCGAGGCTCAAAGGGGGGCGTTTCCCACAAGTCGAGCGGGTCGGCGGGCTGAACGTCGTAATGGCCATAAAACAAAACGTGCTTCGCCCCGGCTGCCGGACGCCGCCAATGCGCCACGACCATCGGTTTGCCGGTTGTTTCCTGAACGCGGGCGGTAAAGCCAATTTCGGAAAGCTGATCGGCACACCATTGGGCCGCCTCGTGGCAGGATTTATCGTAAGCCGGATCGGTGGAGATGCTCGGAATTCGCAAGAGTGTAAAAAGCCGCTCCAGAGCAGCGTCCGCCTGCGAGTCGAGTTCTGCAAGAACCGGTTCCAGACCCTTATTCATATCAGCGCCTCACTTTCTTGAATCATTTGCTCAACACATAATGTGCAGCGATCCCGACGTCAGCTATTTCGGGATATGCGCACAGAAAACGCCCAGACTGTGATGCAGATTACATAATCAAACGCTCTGTCTGGCTTAGAAATGATGTCGACGCGCTAAGCTGGATGGAGAGGCATTTTGATGTTGTGTTCTCAAATTGATCAGAGTGTATTGGGTCCTTGGGGGGACTCTTGTGCTTCAACCCATCACGCGCCGAGAAAAACTCAAAATGGTTCGGGGATGGCCATGGGCAAAGACTAATTAAGTTTAAGGCTCAAAGAGGTACAGGACGGGTTGCCGTCACTTTTGAAGCGGCTCTGGCGTTATGGGCTGGTTCTGTCCGGAGATGCCGACACGGCCAACGACCTTGTGCAGGCAACGTGTTTGCGGGCACTGGAGCGCTACGAGCAATTTCAGCCCGGTACGCAGCTTTCCCGCTGGACTTACACAATCTTGAGCTCCATTTGGAAAAATGAGCTGCGCTCGCGCCGTGTCCGGCAGGGGCAGGGCTTCGTAGATCCCGAAATTGCGCTTGTTGCAGATGGGGTTAAAGAGATGGATACGAATTTATTAGCTCGTCAGGTGTTGAAGGAAATAGATCGTCTTCCCGAAGGACAAAGAGAAGCTGTTTTTCTGGTCTATGGCGAGGGAATGGCCTACCGGGAGGCCGCTGAGGTTTTGGAGATACCGGTCGGAACGGTCATGAGCCGTTTGGCGGCCGCGCGTCAAAAACTTAGCGATCTCAAAGACCGGGGAGAAAGCGTGTTGCCTGCGGGGTAAGAATGAAAGAGGGACAGGAGCGGCTTGATGGCGCCGGCGCATGAAACAGAATTAAGCAATGAGACGCTCGTCGCCTATATCGACGGCGAACTGGCCGTCTCCGAAAGGGAGACCGTGGCGGCGGCCCTGTCGCAGGATGCCGGCGCGCGCGCGCGTCTGGAGAGGCTGAAGCGCGGGAGTCGTCCGTTTGGCGAGGCTTTCGATGCACTGTTCAAAGCCGCGCCGGAGGACAAGCTGCAGGCGATGTTCGCCGATGCGATGAGGGAGACGCAAAGCCCTGAAAACGAGGCCGGTCAATATGAGAATGATAACGTCGCCTCGCTTCATCCGCGAAAGCCATCCGGTGGCACACCTTTATGGCAGATAGCGGCAGCCGCCCTTGTGCTTGCCTTTGGTTTTGGAGGCGGACTCATCGCCGGAGGCTTCTTCAAGGAACAGACCCAAATCGTGCAAGCCAAGCCGGGCTGGCGCGAGGCTGCGGCACGCTATGTCGTGCTCTTTTCGAAAGAGACGCTCGACGGCATGCCAACGAGCGCGCGCCAGCGCAATGTCAATCTTGCTAAGATCGAGACCGCTCTTGATTTCGATCTGTCTCGCAGGGAATTGGAAAGCCCCCAATTATCCTTCCGTGGAACGCAGCTTTTGCAACTTGAGGGCAAGCCGCTTGCGCAAATCTCCTATTTGCATGGAGGGAAAACGCCTGTCGCCTTCTGCATCATCCGTTCGGGCAAACCGGCCGCCGCGCCGGCAAAAGAAGTCCGGCATGGGCTCAATGTCGTTCATTGGGTGGCGGGCGGTTATGGCTTTATGTTAATCGGCGACGTTCCCGACAAAGAGCTCGGCGATATTGCCGAGACCTTCCGAAAGCGCTTCTCATAAAGATTTTTCGCCGCTTCCGCTTGGGCAACCAGCACTGGTATCGCGATTTGGGCTTTTGCAGATCCTGCGCCCCACTGCTGCCAAGATGCAACAGCAGGCGGCAACTCATGCTCAATGCGCGTTAACGCCTATTCAAATTTCTGCCGCCGCGAGTTAAAAAAGATCTGCAACTATAAGTTTTAGTTGCACTGGTAGCGGTGGGGTGTGTTGTGTATTTAAGAGCGTTTTTTGGTAAGGCTTTCTCCGGAGCGCGTCACGGCGAGAGATTGTCCGATCTGATGCTGGAACTGGGCGCATATGAGTCGCTTTGTCTCCGGCCTGGCGCAACCTTCAAAACATTATTCGAATGGATCGGTGATGCGCCGAATGGACGTCCCTCCGATCTGGTCGACAAGCAAGAAGCGGAGGGCCGGGCGCGCGAGGTCTGGGACCGTTTCGCCGCGGCTGAGCTGACAGATGTCGGCATACGCCTTTTCGGTACGCCCGATTATCCGCAAAGGCTTTGCGATGCGCGCCATCCCTTACGGGCCTTTTATTTTCGCGGCGATTGGAGTCTTCTCGACACGCCAACCGTCGCCGTTGTCGGTGCACGCAAGCTTTCCGAACATGGGGCTGCCAGAGCCAGGCGGCTTGTGCGTGATCTGGTCAAGGACGGTTTCACGATCGTCTCCGGTCTCGCCGCCGGGACCGACACGGTCGCCCATAAAACCGCTCTTGAAATGGGCGGGCGGACCATCGCCGTGCTCGGTACGCCGATTCACAAGGTCTATCCGCGGGAGAACGCCTCACTGCAAAAAGAGATCGCCGAGCGCTTCCTCGTCATCTCGCAAGTGCCCGCATTGCTCTATGAAAGTAAGGACTGGCGATATAATCGGAAATTTTTTCCCGAGCGCAATGTGACGATGTCCGCGCTGACGGATGCATCCATCATTGTCGAAATTGGCGAGTCAAATGGCACTTTCATCCAATCGAAAGCTGCGCTTGACCAGGGCAGGCCGCTTTTCCTGCTAAACAATTGTTTCAAGAAAAAAGGCATCAACTGGCCCGCGCGCTTTGCGGAGCGCGGTGCAGTGCGTGTTTATGAATATCAGGATATTCGCAAAAGGCTTGCACACCTGATCAAGCGTGCAGCCTGAGTATTTGCGATCTAAAGCGGGATGGTAAGCCGGATACTAATATCTACTTTAACTCATCACACTTTCGCGTGGTATTTTTCGCTGATTACGCGAGCTGAACTTCGGCGGCTTCCGCAATCCAGGCTTTAAGTTGATTTTTCGGTTGTGCTCCGGCTTTTTGCGCCGCAACCTGGCCATTCTTGAAAAGCAGCAGCGCCGGGATACCGCGTATGCCGAACTGGCCTGGTGTGCGCGGGTTTTCATCAACATTCATCTTAACGATCTTGACCTTACCGCCAAGCTCATCGGAGATTTCTTCAAGCGCAGGAGCGATCATCCGGCATGGCCCGCACCATTCCGCCCAAAAATCAACGAGGACCGGCTCTGAAGCGCTCAGAACTTCAGCTTCAAATGTGTCGTCCGAAACGGCAGATGTTGCCATGAAATATCTCCTCTTGTTGAGATCCGGGTAACTCGCTCACGCTTTTAACATGACGCTTCCGTAAAACCATCATCGACAAAGGTCTCACCAGAAACTAGCTTGTGCAGATCACATCCTAAAACGCATTACAGCTGGGTTGAGGGCACTGAATTATCAAGATGCTGCGCTCTCACAGATTCGTAAAGCAGCCTTTCACCGGTTTCGATCGAGGCGAATGGAATGGGCATCAAAAGCGGCTTTTGTGTCCATAAAAGCGCAGCCTGGACCCGATCGACGCTGAAAAGGTCGGAAACCGCCAAGCGATAGGCGGCAAGCTGCGCGAGATACGCCCCCGGCACATCGTCTGGCGTGTCCGGGACCGCCGCGCCCGTTTTGAAATCGAGGATCATCACCTCTTCCTGGCGGCAGATAAGCCTGTCGATCTGGCCGGAAATGCGTATCGGCGGCCGTCCGTCCCGATTGGCCGGGAGCTCGGCGGTGAAAGGAACTTCGGCAAGGCTGTCAGGCCCGAAAAGGCTACCAAATTCGGAGTGCTTCAGAATTTGAATGGTCTCGGCCAGGAGCTGCTCGCGTTCCTTTGCCGAAAACGCCGTGCCTTCCGCAGCTAAAAAGGTCGCGCCGCTTTTTTCCCATTGCTCGGGACCCAGAGGTGGCAGCTGCTCCAGCAGGCGGTGGACAAGGCGGCCACGCAGCAGGGCTTCACGGCGCGGTCGTGTCGATGCGGTTCCGCTCGCGCCGGGGTCGGTTGAAAGATCGAGCCGTGACGGATTGATAAGAACAGGCAATGCAGCGGCAGGCGGCTTTTGTCCATGCCAGCCAGGAAGCGGCGGAGTGGCCTTTAAGGCATGGCTTTCAGGCGTCTCTTTCGGCGGGACCTCCTGTGCGCACTCCATACGCATGACGGAATTGCCCGCATAATCGGTCGCTTCGGCGATCCGTCCGTCCAGCCCTTCGCAAATAAGATCGTACCAGCAGCCCTTGCTGCGCCCCGCCTTGCCCTCAAAGCCTGCCACATAGAGACGGTCCCGCGCGCGGGTCATTGCGACGTAGAGTAGGCGCTGATACTCCTCGCGTTCGCGCTGTTGATCCGCCTCGCACGCCTCGTCAATCGCCGGGACGAGACGCGATCCCGGCAGGGTCCAGACCGGCAGCGGCGCAGCGCCGGAGTGCGCCAGCTCTGTGAGCCCGCCATGCGCGGCGCTTCTATGCGAGCATGTATCGGCAAGAAAAACGATATTCGCTTCAAGCCCTTTTGAGCCATGGGCGGTCATAACGCGCACTTCCTCGCGCCCGGCATCCATGTCCCGTTTGATTTGCGGCTCGCTCACCCGCAGCCAGTTCAGGAAACCCTGAAGCGAGGGCGTTTCGTTTTCCTCATAGCTGAGAGCGAGATTGAGAAATTCATCGATGGCGTCCGCGGCATCGGGACCAAGTCTGGCCAGAATGCGCTGGCGCAAGCCGTCCTTTTCCAGCCGCGCGATGTAAAAGTCGAAAGGTTTTTCCTCAGTAGCCGCCGCGCGCCATGTTTCAAGCCGCCCGATAGCTTCTTCGTAAGCCGGATTTTCAGCCGCTTTATCGGTAAGCGCCGCCCACAGAGAGCCAGTTCGGCCATAGCCAATGGCAAAGAGATCATCGTCATCAAAGCCGAAGACAGGACTTTTTAAGACCGTGGCTAAAGTCAGATCGTCTTCGGGCAGCAAAAGCGCATCGCCAAGCGCCATCAGATCCTGAACGGCGAGCTGGCTGGTCAGTGTCATCCGGTCCGCGCCCGCAACCGGAATGCCGAGGCGTTTCAGCGCTCTCACCATCGGCGCCGCGAAGGGATCGCGCTTGCGCACAAGAATGAGAATGTCGCCAGGGGAGATGGGCCGATTCAGCGATTGAAGGCGTTCGCCCTTATCCAGCCAGTGCCGGATTTGCCGGGCGATCTGCGTTGCCAATAGATTTGCCGAGACGGGCGCGCTGGCGCTTTCGGAAAAAGGCTCCCAGGCCGGGGCTGCCTCCTGTGGCTCGGCTTTGACCGGGGGCCAGATTTCGACAAGACCGGCCTCGCCCGCGCGATGGGCGAAATGCGTAACAGGCTGTCCATCGGCGGTCAGCCCCGAGGTCTTGTCCTGGTCCGAAAAGACAAGATCGACCGCTTCCAGAACAGCGCGCGTTGAGCGGTAAGACAGCGTGATCGGAGCCTCGATCCAGGGCCGCTGTGCGGCGCGCGCACGGGCCGAATAATCCCGGCCGGTCTCGGCGAACTGGCGTGGGTCCGCTCCTTGAAAACCATAGATCGACTGTTTCTCATCACCGACGGCAAAAAGTGTATTGGTCCTCTCCTCGACGCCTTCGCCTGCAAAAAACTCCGCCGTTAGCTCGCATACCAGTGCCCATTGACCGGGGCTCGTATCCTGAGCTTCGTCGACGAGAATGTGCCGCAGATCCGCATCGAGCCGGAACAGCACCCAGGCTGCGGCGTCAGAGCGGTTGAAAAGGCCGGCGGTCTTTGCGATCAGTCCGTCGAAATCCATCGCGCCGCGCTGCGCTTTGGTCTCTTCATAGAGCTGAAGGACTGTATCGGCGAGGCGAAGAAGCGCGGCGGAGGCAATCGCGCAATCGAGTGCGCGGCGCTTGACTTCCAGCGAGGCAAAATCATCGCGCGCCCGGCAAAGAGCCTCAGCGATACCCGGATGCGCTTCGCGTAACGCCTTCGTCATGAAGCGCGCATCGGAGCGCGGTTGGCTTTTCTCCGTCAAAAAGGCTTTTGCGAGCGCTTCGATCCGTATTGCACCGGATTTGCTCTGCGCCGCGGCAAGGTTGCTGGCGAGATCGTTGTCGGATTTCTTTCCCTCGCGCAGAATGGCGATTGCGCTGGCAATCAGCGCATCGGACGCCGTCTCGGCCTGCTCGGCAAGGATGGTTTCAAGCGTCTCGTCACGCCCCACGCCGAGCGCCGCCCGCAAGCAGTGCTCAAGGCCGGAAAACGGATCGTCCTCCATCTGCTCGCGAATGAGATCGCGCAGCTCCTGCTGCTTTCCGATCACCGATTGCAGCAGCTCCTGAAAACGATCTTCACCGGCAGTGGAGATGACGGTTTTCAGCGCCTTGCCGGTTTTGCTTTTGGGCGTGCGCGCGGCGTCATGCAGAATGGCCTGGCTGGCATCTTGCAGAAGCGTGCGGCGCTCTTCGTCGGTCAGGATCGTGAAGCTCGGCGGCACGCCCGCTTCGAGCGGGAAGCGGCGCAGCACACGGTCGCAAAAGGCGTGGATCGTCATGATCTTCAGCCCGCCTGGTGCATCCAATACTTCCGCAAACAGGCAGCGGGCGTAAATGCGCTCATCCTCCGTTGGCTGACGTTCAAGAATTGTGGCAAGCGCCTCCGTCAACGCTGCATCGGACATCGCCGCCCATTCGCCAAGCCTGGCCGTGAGCCGGTTCGACATCTCCGCTGCTGCGGCCTTCGTGAAAGTAAGACACAAAATGCTATCGGCGGAGGCGCCGGACAGGAGCAGCCGCAGGACGCGCATGACCAGCACGTAGGTCTTGCCCGTGCCCGCATTGGCCGAGACCCAGGCCGAACAAGCGGGATCGGCCGCGCGGCGCTGATGGGTTTGCGACTGGCGGCGCGCGGCGACAAGCTGTTCGGTGGAAAAGTCGATGATCGAGGCGGTCATTCGCCGCCCTCCTCGCCATCGCCCCATTCCGCAACGCGGGCGAGGTGAGCATAAGGGTCATAACGGTAGCGCTCGGAGAAAGCCGGGCGGCGCAGGGCGACATAGGGCGTTGCCTCTAGATCGAAACGGGCGATGAGCGCGGTAAGGCCTTCGCGCGCGCCGTCCGCCAAAGCT
>CAZMAC010000006.1:2309-18675 GCA_964564085.1 uncultured Hyphomicrobiaceae bacterium | reverse complement strand
GCACCATAAACCGGGCAATGGTTCAAGCAGGCGCCGCAACGAATGCAACGCAGCATGTCCTGAAACTCAGTGCCCAGCAAATCCGATCGGCCATTATCGAGCAGAATGACATGATATGCCTCCGGGCCATCCGGATCGCCAGCTCTGCGCGGCCCGGTCGAAAACGTGGTATACATTGTAATTTCCTGACCCGTAGCGGAACGGGACAACACGCGAAGGATTGCGCTGACATCGGAAAGATTGGGCATAATTTTTTCGATGCTTGTCAGAACGATATGAACGCGGGGCAGGAGCTGGGTGAGATCACCATTTCCTTCATTCGTAACGATGACGGAGGTTCCGGTTTCGGCGATCAGGAAATTCGCGCCGGTGATACCGACATCGGCGTTCAGGAATTTGTCGCGCAAGACGCCCCGCGCCTCCGAGACGATTTCGACCGGCTCCGTCAGCGAGCGATCTTCAGGCAAAGTCTTATGCACACGCCGGAAATCGGCCTCGACCTGATCGCGGTTCAGATGGACGGCGGGTGCAATGATATGGCTCGGCGCTTCCTTGCGGATCTGTATGATATATTCCCCGAGATCCGTTTCCGCGACTTCAAATCCGGCCGTCTCAAGAGCGCCATTAATGGCAACCTCCTCGGCCACCATCGACTTGCCTTTGGTAACAAGCTTTGCGCCTGCCTCGCGGCAAATATCGACGACGATCCGCCGCGCATCTTCCGCTGTCGAGGCCCAATGCAGATGCCCGCCGGCCTCCGTCACTTTCTTCTCATAAGCTTCCAGATAGAGATCCAGATGCGTCAGCGTATGGTTCTTGATCTCCTTGGCCTGCTCGCACAACAGGTCAAATTCCGGGAGGAGACTGCGCGCCGTCTGGCGTCTGGCGATGAAACCGCTACGCGCATTCCCGAGCGCCCGCTGAAGCTGCGGATTGGCCAGCGCCGATGCCGCATTTTGCTTAAAATTCTGAGACGTCGGCTGCATAGAGTGTTCCTTCAATTCTCGTCATTTTAGAGCGGCATAAGGAGGCGGCAATGGAGCGGCCGCAATCCATGCCCTTTATTGCTTTGCGGCGATTGGCGCAGCACCTGTCTCACCTGCGAGCACCTCGGCGACATGACGGACCTGAATCGAAGAGCCTTCACGGGAGAGTTTGCCCGCAATATTCATGAGACAGCCGAGATCCCCACCGAGCACATGACCGGCTTCCGTTCGGGTGAGCGCCGCTGTTTTCGCCGTGACCATCGCGTTGGAAATATCGGGATATTTGATCGAAAAGGTACCGCCGAAGCCGCAGCAGACTTCGCGGTCTTCCGCTTCGATAAGGCTCAAACCCGCGACCGTGCTTAAAAGCGCGCGGGGCTGCTCAGCCGTTCCCATTTCGCGCAGGTTCGAGCAGGAATCGTGATAAGTGACCGTCCCGGAGAATTGCGCATGCACCGCAGAGACATGCAATATCTGGGTCAGGAACGCGATCAGCTCGTATGTGCGGGCAGCAAAATCCTTCGCGCGTTGTTCCATCTCCGGCTCATCCTCGAACAGCATCGGATAGTGCTTGCGGAGCATTCCCGCGCATGAGCCGGATGGCGCAATGACATAGTCAAGGCCTTCAAACGCTTCAATGACCTGACGGGCTATGGCCTTTGCATCGGTCCTATCACCGGAATTATAGGCCGGCTGTCCGCAACAAACCTGGGATTCAGGAACTTCAACGATACAGCCCGCTCCCTCAAGCAGCTTAACAGCCGCAAATCCGACGGATGGGCGGAACAGATCAACCAGGCAAGTCACAAACAGACCGACACGCAGCGGTGTAGCAGCATCATCCATAGCCAAATTTTAGGAGATGCGATGCCTTTCAGCAAGGCCGACTTACAAAGGGCCCAGACCGATATCGCGGCAAGACCCCTCGCCCGATCACTTAGAAGCCAAGCTGTGATCCAGCTTATCTCGCAGCTCGGAGGTCTGTCTCAGGATAGCTGGCTGTCTGACAGCTGTCCAAATTGAGATCACGATCCCAATAAGGTATCGGGCTGTATTGCTGGGCCAAAAAATCAATAAAGAGCTTCAATTTAGGTGGCACATATTGACGGCACGGATAAACCGCATAAACGGCAACGCCGGTTGTCTCGCGATATTCGGGCAGTATCACCTTTAGCCGACCGCTCTTAAGGTCATTACTGATTTCCCAAGTCGAACGCAATGCGATACCCATTCCGCCGAGCTGTGCTTCATGCAGGACTTCACCGGAGTTTGAACGCAGTCGAGGCGTTATTTTGATCGTATTGGGACCATCGGGACCTGTGAACCGCCAGATATGCTGATAGCCGAGCGAAAGGCAGCAGTGATTTGCAAGATCGCTCAGCGTTTTGGGCGTTCCGTGCCGCTCAAGATATTCAGGCGTTGCGCATATGACCCTCCGGCAAGGGGCAAGTTTGCGCGCAACGAGGCTGGAGTCGTCCAATTCAGCAATGCGGATGGCGAGGTCGATTGACTCTCCAACAATATCGACAATGTCATCGCGCAGATTGATCTCGACGGATAGATCAGGATAATGCCTCATAAACTCCGGCAGGAAAGGCCCGATATGTTTTCGCGAAAAACCGATGGGTGCGGTAATCCGTAAAATTCCGCTGACTTTTTCACTGAGCTGGGAAACGTAGGCCTCGGCTTCATCAATGTCCTTCAAGATCTGAACGACACGCTTGTAAAAACCCTCACCCATTTCTGTGAGTTTGAGCTGTCTTGTGGTACGCTGAAACAGGCGAGCACCGAGGCGGTCTTCCATATGGCTGAGGCGTTTGCTGACAACGGCTGGAGACAAACCCATTTCGCGTCCAGCAGCAGACATATTGCCGGTGGCGGCAACTCGGGCGAATATCTCCAGGTCAGTAATAGGAGTCATGGATACGCCGCGCTGTTTTGGGTTTGTGCGACAGGTCGATTTGCATGCGCAACTCTCGAATAGTCTTGCATTGCGGTAAGACTGTCAATTGTACACTGTGTTAAATCTCACACTAGCTAAGGCAATTAGGAGCTTTGAGCACACACATTATTCGCGACGTTGTATAATAAGCATAGGTTTCGAACGAGATGTCAGGGATTTCCATTCTTGAGCCGCGACCCGAAATCCTCGATCGTCGGGACGGGCTTGTACAATCTTTGAAAAAGTTGCTTCCCGCCGGTTCTCTCGTTGCCGATGAAGCCGGGCGCCGCGCTTTTGAAACGGATGCATTGACGGCCTATAAGAAGCTTCCTCTGGCTGTCGTCCTGCCAAGCTCGACCGAAGAGGTGAGCAGCGTTCTGAGCTTCTGCCACCTGGCCGGAATTCGCGTTGTCGCGCGCGGCGCGGGCACGTCGCTGTCCGGCGGCGCGCTGCCACTGGAAGATTCCATTGTCCTTGGCCTTTCGAGGATGAACCGTATGCTGGAAGTCAATCTGGATAGCCGGTATGTGCGTGTCGAGACCGGGATCACCAATCTCGGCGTTTCCAATGCTGTCGATCCATCCGGCTTCTTTTATGCGCCGGACCCGTCGAGCCAGCTTGCCTGTACAATCGGCGGCAATATCGCAATGAACTCCGGTGGCGCGCACTGCCTGAAATATGGCGTGACGGTCAACAACATCCTGGGCTTGAAATTGGTAACGATGAATGGCGATATCGTCGATTTTGGCGGGCCCCATCTCGATGCTGCCGGTTATGATATGCTGCCGATGATCATTGGTTCGGAAGGCCAGTTCGGCATCGTCACTGAGGCGACATTGCGTATCCTTCCCAAGTCCGAAGGCGCGCGTCCGATGATGATCGGGTTTCGCTCCAACGCCGCGGCGGGCGCCTGTGTTTCGGCGATCATCGGAAAAGGGATCGTCCCGGTCGCGATCGAGTTCATGGATAAGCCGGCGATCAAGGTTTGTGAGGATTTCGCCCATGCGGGCTATCCGCTCGACGTCGAAGCGCTCCTGATTGTCGAGGTCGAGGGCTCTACTGACGAAATCGAAACGCTGTTGGCGCAGATACAGGAGATTGCCGCAGAATTCGATCCGAAAGTCATCAAGGTCAGCCAAAGCGACGAAGAATCGGCCGCCATCTGGAAAGGCCGCAAGGCTGCGTTCGGCGCGATTGGCCGGATTTCCGATTATTATTGCATGGATGGCGTGATTCCGCTCGCAAAGTTGCCCGATGCACTGACCGGCGTTGCCGATATTGCACGCAAACACGATCTGCAGGTCGCCAACATTTTTCATGCTGGCGACGGTAATCTTCATCCGCTCATCCTGTATAACGCCAATGACGAAGCGGAAAAAGAGCGCGCCGAGCGATGTGGAGACGAGATTCTGACCCTTTGCGTCGAGCTAGGGGGGTGTCTGACCGGGGAGCATGGTGTCGGCATCGAAAAGCGCGAACTCATGAGCACACAGTTCAATGAAGTGGACATGGCGCAGCAGATGCGGGTAAAATCTGTGTTCGATCCTCAATGGTTGCTCAATCCAGGCAAGGTATTTCCCTTGAAATCCGAAGAGGCATACTTAGCCGGTGTACGTTAACGAAACCTATTATCCGGCGAGCGAAGAGGAATTGGCGGACCTGATCAAACAGGCCGCCGATCAAAAGCTTCCTGTTGAAATTTGCGGTAACCGCACAAAACGATCGATCGGCCGGCCGATGCAGGTTGCAACGCGCATTTCAACGAGAGAAATGCGTGGTGTTACGCTTTATGAACCCACCGAAATGGTCCTTTCCGCCCGGAGCGGCACGCCGGTTTCCGAAATTAATGCGCTTCTCGACGAAAACAGCCAGGAGCTTGCCTTCGAGCCCAGCCGCTGGGATCGGATTGCCTCACTGAATGCGGCGGAAACGGCGACGATCGGCGCGGTCGTAGCCAGCAACATTTCAGGAGCACGGCGGATTTTACGCGGCAGCGTCCGCGATCATTTGATCGGGATGCGCTGCGTCAACGGCCTCGGCGAAACGATTAAATCAGGCGGACGGGTGATGAAAAACGTCACCGGTTACGATCTGGCGCGCGGACTGGCCGGCTCCTGGGGCACGCTCGCTGTGCTGAGTGAGGTCACATTCAAGGTCGTCCCGAAAGCGGAAGAAACCCGCTCGCTGATTTTGCTCAATCTGGCCGATGAAGGCGCTGTCCAGGCCATGTGCCAGGCCATGGGGAGTCCATATGAAGTTTCGGGAACCGTGCACCTTCCCGAAAATTTTGTTGAACGCCTGAGCAACCCGGACATCGCCAAAATTGGCCAACCTGTCACTGCATTGCGGCTGGAGAATTTCCCATCGGCTGTCGATCGCCGTATGGCCGCGCTGCACGAAACTCTGAAACCTTTCGGCGCGATTTACGAGCTCGACGATGAACGCTCGCGAAGCTTTTGGGGCGATATTCGTGATCTAACCTTTCTGGCTTCAAGTGACTGGCCGCTCTGGCGGATTACGACGGCGCCGGTCCGGTCCGCATAGCTTGTCAGTACGCTTCGTAATCAGCTTGAATGTAACGCCGCCTACGAATGGTCGGGCGGCTTGATCTGGCTGGAAGTTTCACCCGCCACCGATGCAGGCTCTACCATGCTGCGCCGGATCATCGCCGAATTCGAGGCGGATGCCATGCTCGTGCGGGCAAATCAATCCACGCGCGCCGCCGTCGACGTTTTTCAACCCTTGCCTGAGACAAACATGAAGCTGATCAAAGGTCTTAAGGAGGCATTCGACCCGCACCGGATCTTCAATCCCGGACGCATCTATGCAAGCATTTAGGAGAGTCCATGGAGACGCATTTCACGCAGCAACAGCTTGCCGATCCGTCCTTGAAAGAAGCCAACGATATCCTGCGCCGGTGCGTTCATTGCGGCTTTTGCACCGCCACCTGCTCGACTTATGTGTTGCTCGGCGATGAGCGCGACAGCCCGCGCGGGCGCATTTACCTTATCAAGGACATGCTCGAGAATGACCGCAAGGCGTCGGAAGAGGTTCGCTTTCATATCGACCGCTGTCTGAGCTGTCTGTCATGCATGACGACCTGTCCGAGCGGGGTGGACTACATGCATCTGGTCGATTATGCCCGTGTACGGATCGAGGAAACTGGCAGCCGTCCTCTCAAGGATCGTCTGACCCGGCGATTGCTTCAGCTTGTGCTTCCCTATCCGGGCCGGTTCAGAGCGTCGTTGATCGGTGCAATGGTCGCAAAGCCATTCAAATCGGTATTTAGCGCCGTCGGCCTGAAGGAGCTCGGCGTCATGGTTGGCCTGGCCCCGGGCGGTCTACCCAAGCGCGCCAAATATCCCGGTCCGGCCGTGATACCGGCCATTGGCGAACGTACTGCGCGCGTCGCATTGCTTTCGGGCTGCGCTCAACAGGTTTTGCGCCCGCAGACCAATGATGCGGTCATCCGGCTTCTGACCTCCCGAGGCGTCGAAGTCGTTCTTCCAAAAGGGGAAGGATGCTGCGGCGCGTTGGTTCATCATATGGGGCGTGAGGCGGATGCACAGGAGTCAGCGCGCCAGAATATTAGAGCCTGGGAGGCCGCGATGGCGGAGGAACCGCTCGATGCGATTCTCGTTAGCGCCTCCGGCTGTGGGACGACCGTAAAAGATTACGGCCATATGCTTGCACATGATCCCGAATTTGCTGAACGTGCGGCGCGCATCACAGCTCTGACGAAGGATATTTCAGAATATCTGGCCGACGTTATCAATCTCGGGGCGCCAGCTGGCTGGTCCAACATCCGGGTGGCTTATCATTCGGCCTGCTCCATGCAGCATGGCCAGCGTGTCACGGAACAGCCACGCCGCCTTCTACGCGAGGCTGGATTTACCGTCGCTGAGATTGCGGAGGGCCATATTTGCTGCGGTTCTGCGGGGACGTACAACATTATGCAGCCCGAACTTGCCACTGAGCTGCGCGAGCGCAAACTCGCCAATATCGCGGTTACCAAACCAGATTGCATCGCAACTGGCAATATTGGCTGTATGACGCAACTTGCAGGTCCCGACGCTCCTCCCATTGTCCATACGGTTGAATTGCTGAATTGGGCTTATGGTGGCAGTTGCCCCGCCGAACTGGCTCATTTGCAGGACAGGATGCATTTCATGAGCGATGTCTTCGGCAAGGAAATGGCTGAAGCCGTTGCATAGAGCGTTTTTAGGCGAAGTGGAAACCGATTCGCCGTCCGGAAACGCGGCAAATAAAGGTTTGGAATCGCCCGGATGATACCGCGAAAAGCGAAACGACCCAGCCTGGCGGGCGAGAGCAAGTTCCGGCCCGTCGCCCATATCCAAGGCTCTCACAGTGCGTCAGATTACTGAGCGGTAGATTTTGAAATCCATTGGGCTGAACAGACGAAGTTTCAGGCGCTCTGCGAGCGGCGGCTCGATCGGCTCAAAAATTGTATCGCTTCCAACATCTGTCGCCTGGTCGGTATTTTCCAGGATAATGTAAATGCGTCTCGGACTCTGGCGATAGGTGTCCCGAATGTAATCTATCGCACCCGCAAGCACCGGCTCACGCCATGCGCCGGAGAAATAGATGATGCAAGGCTGATCCGGAAGCCTTATGCCGTCGACATCGCCGCGATAACAATCGATATTGCGGCAAATCATCTGCGAGCGCGGGAATTGCGCCACGTTCATTTGCAAGTCGTCGAATATTTCCGGGTCGTACTCAAAGGATATGATCCGGTTAAAATCGCGCTTTGCAGCGAGAAGCGTGGTCCGGCCTCGTCCGGCCCGGATATCGACAAAGGCATATTCACGCAAATCGCTCGGCATGAGTTTCACCAGCCAGGTGAAGACTTTGGCGGGGACAGGGCCATCATAATGAATGCCCCGATCAATGGCTGGGTTGATCATTTCGGCTTTTCTTGTCGGCACAAAGAAAAGCTGCTCCAACTTCCGGTCAGCTATTCTGGTGTGCCCAAAGACAAGCGCCCGGTTATAACGTTTGCGGATTTCACGGCGGTGCAGATTATGTGCGAGCCACAGAGCGCTTTTCGTGAGAGCAGGTCCCGCCTTCGTGCGAACCGCAGTGACTGATTTTTTCAGTGCCGGGGAAAGCCGCTTCTTGGCAGGCTTGTTTTCAGCCTGTTGGTGCTGTGGATAGATCTCTTCGGCCACGACATTGTGATTTCCGGTGTGCCCCGAACTTTTTACGGCACGAGCGGCAGTGCGCTCTGCCAGACGATCACGCATACCCGGCGCCAGCGCCGGTTCAGGCTCACGAGGGAGCTGCTCGATCTCGGCCTCTGACGTGAGATGCGTTTCATTTGGCAGTGGGGGAGCTGGAGCTGGCTCACGGTAGGTCTCGAACCGCGCCCGCTGCTGGCCCAGCCTTGGATCGCGGGGTGCCGGCTCATCCTCGGACCAGAAGCCACTGGGCTCCGGCGGGGGCGGCTGATCCCAGTCGCGTCGCTGTTTTTCGATATGGCCATTTTCCTCGGGCATGCTTGCCGTAATGGACTCATAATGACCATTCAGCGCACGCATAGTGATGTCTGTTAGCGAGGGCGCGTCAGGCGGTGCGGGAGGAAGAATTTCCTCATAAGTTGGACGAGAAAACCGGCTGTAGCGCTGCATAGGTTTTGATGGGCGATCGTTACTCATATTACTGTAACCCCGTTCAACCAATCAGGCCTATGTTACGGCAAAGTTGGGGCAGGCAAATGGCAAACAATTCTTTGCGCTTCAAACTCTAATAAACTGATGAAGTTCTGCAACAGTATAAGGAAAATAATTTTCCGGCAAGCAGCTGATCGTCAAAAGGCAGATCGAACTTTTTACAGTCGATTGAATGCGCCGAACAAAAGCGGGCCAAAAAGGCCCACTTCCTTTGTCTTTGGTCCCCCGTCAGTTTTTCGACTTATCGACGAGCGCCCGCTCGGCAATCCAGGGCATCATCGCTCGCAGCTTTTTGCCCGTCTCCTCAATCGGATGTTCAGCCGTTCTGTGGCGCATAGCCTTAAAGCTCGTCTGATTGACGCGGTTCTCCAGCATCCAGTCACGTGTGAACCGGCCGGATTGAATGTCGGTCAGCACCTCTTTCATCCGCTGCTTAACGTCCGGCGTGATGATGCGAGGGCCGGTGACGTACTGGCCGAACTCTGCGGTATTGGAGACGGAGTAGTCCATATTTGCGATACCGCCTTCATAGACCAGATCGACAATCAGCTTGACCTCATGGACACACTCGAAATAGGCCATTTCCGGCGAATAACCTGCTTCGACCAGCGTCTCAAAACCGGCACGCATCAACTCGACAAGACCGCCGCAGAGCACGGTTTGCTCACCGAACAGATCCGTCTCGCACTCTTCTTTAAACGTCGTCTCGATGATACCAGCGCGCCCGCCGCCAATGGCCGAAGCATAGGAAAGCGCAAGTTCATGGGCATTGCCGGTCGCCTCCTGAGCAACAGCAATAAGGCAAGGCACGCCAGCGCCGCGCTTATATTCAGAGCGCACGGTATGTCCCGGTCCTTTCGGCGCAACCATGGCCACATCAATGCCAGGACGCGGTTCGATCAGATTAAAGTGGATGTTGAGGCCGTGAGCGAAGAGAAGAGCGGCCCCGTCTTTCATCGTACTTTGCAGATGGTCGCGGTAAATGTCGGCCTGCAACTCGTCCGGGGTCAGCATCATGACGACGTCGGCCCAGCCACCGGCGTCCGAGACACTCATCACTTTGAGGCCTTCGCCTTCGGCTTTTTTGGCTGAAGCTGATCCCTCGCGCAAAGCGACGGCAACTTCGGCAACGCCGGAATCGCGCAGATTAAGCACATGGGCATGGCCCTGGGAACCATATCCGACAACGGCAATCTTCTTGCCTTTGATCAAATTGATATCGGCATCCCGGTCGTAATAAACACGCATTTTGGTCCTCCCTCAGCGGGATTTCGTTTCAACAAGGGCTTTATCGGGGTGAGGCCGGCGGGCGGGTCCGCCCCCTTTGAGCTGTGCCTCGCTTTATAGCGAATAGGCAGGCTCAATCAAAGGTTTAGATTGGCAGGTTTTATCTTGAATTTTGCCAAAGTCATAAATCGATCTACATTTTGAAATCTGGGACTTTCTGAAAAAAGAGGCAGCGCAATCCGGTCCGCTGGGAAATAATTGAGCATATCGATGAAACATGGCGGCGACCTGGCCGAGGCGATCAGGCGTTATGGTGTGCCCGATGACGATTGGCTGGATTTATCGACGGGCATCAATCCGGAAAGTTACCCCTTCCGGTCTTTACACCCGGTGTCCTGGAGCGCGCTTCCGCAGATAGGCGGGCTCAGGGCCCTGCTTGCGGCAGCGAGGCGTTCCTATGCCATGCCCGATGACGCGCCGATCCTGGCCGCACCCGGCACGCAGATTCTGATCCAGCTTCTGCCTTTGGTTCATTCAGCGGCAAATGTTGTCATAGTCGGACAGACATATAGCGAACACGCGAAATGCTGGCGGCGGAGCGGAGCGGATGTGACGTTTGTTGAAGATCTGGATTGCCCCGCTGAGACCGACATCCTTGTCGTCGTGAACCCGAATAATCCCGATGGCCGTATTCGGGCACCGGACCGGATAGAGGCATGCCGCAAAGAGCTGGCGGCGCGCGGAGGGTTATTGATTGTCGACGAAGCCTTTGCCGAGCTTGCGCCTGAGGTCAGTGTTGCACCGCAAGCCGGCGCTGAAGGTCTTGTCATTCTTCGCTCATTCGGCAAATTTTTCGGCCTTGGCGGGCTGCGTCTCGGCTTTGCGCTCGGGCCGGAGGTGCTGTTGTCGAAGCTGGACGAATTGCTGGGGCCTTGGGCCGTTTCCGGGATTGCACTGGAGATCGGCCAGCAGGCGCTCGACGATCTCGTCTGGCAACAGGGCGCGCGTGCCCGGTGCTATCAGCTATCCGCCCGGCTCGATGATTTGCTGGGCGGGGCGGGTTTTAAAATCGTTGGGGGTACGGCTCTGTTCCGCCTCGTTTCGCATCCGGAAGCCCAGGCGATTCATGACCGCCTGGCAAGCAAAGGGATATGGGTGCGCCGATTTGACAATGCGCCGGCATGGTTGCGCTTCGGTCTGCCCGGAGATGAAACAGCTTTCAAAAGGCTCGGCTCGGCCCTTGAAGCGCCTTTATATTAAAACCTTGCGCGAAGGCCGACATAAGCAGAGCGTCCGGCTGTGCCAAAGCCGGAGACCTCTTCATAATCTGCATCAAACACGTTTTCGGCCCGCATGAACAGCTCGACATTCTCCCGCAAATCGTAATTCCCAGCGAGATCAACGCGGATATAGTCGTCGATCAGGTCGCGCTCGCCGCTCCGGTTGAAGCGTTCGCCGACATAGGTTGCGCTTGCCGATAATCGCAGCTTTTCCAGGGGCTGGAGGATGACCTTCGCTTTGAACGCATGATCGGGACGCCGGGCAAGGGCATCGCCATTATTGTCGAAGGCGTCAAGATAGGTATAGGCGCCTTTGAGGGTAAGCCAGTCTGACGCCCGCCAGCTCGCGGACAGCTCAATACCGTCGATCTCCGCTTCATCGACATTGACGAAAAGGAATCTGCCGCTGATAGGATCGAACTCGGCATTGATCAGGTTCTGGATGTCGTTGGAGAAATAGGTGCCCGACAATGTGACAGCGCCGCCTGCCAGCTCCTGATCGACGCCAATATCGAAGCCTCGGCTGGTCTCAATCTCCAAATCCGGATTGCCCAGAGCAAAGCCGGAGTCCTCAAAACGCTGCTGGATCGTCGGGGCCTTCGCACCGGTTCCATAGCTGCCACGCAATTTCGTGCCCCATTCGGGGAAACGATAGGCCGCCGTAACCCGGTAGGTGCTTTCCGTGCCGACGTCTCCAAATTCGTCGAGGCGAACGGCGCCTGTGAGATTGAAAACATCCGTTGGGTTGAAACTGTAGACTGCAAAGGCCGACCTCCAGGTCTCCTCGACATCGTAGCGCGGATCGATACCGGCAACCGAATCTTCGTCGAAGGAGCGGCCCGTCTGGTTGTCAATCTTGCCGCCAAAGATCAACTTGTCACGGTCGCGCACGGCCAGATCGCCCTGATATTCGACACCGCGGCTCGTGCCTTCAAAAAAGCTGGTCCGGCCAATCAGCGGCGATGAAACAGCGCCATCGTCATCGAAAAAATCGCGTTCGCTATTGGTGAAAAATGCGGTGAGCTTGTTCTGAAAATCGCTACCCAATAGATTAAGCCGCGCTGTTGCTGCAACAAGTGTTAAACGTCTCTCGACCTTATCCGAAGAATCCCTGCCTGCTGACAGGCCAATACTGTCCAGCTCGGCATCGAGCTCGTAGCGGCCCGCCGTCACTGTCACCCCCCAGACCGAGGACGGATCGTCATAATCGAGCCGCGCATTGACGGACTGCTTGCGTGTGGCATCGTCCTCGCTGCCGCCGGAGAAACGAGAGAAACCGGAGGTCCGAAAATTCGATGCCGAGATGGAGGCGTTGAAGCCATCTTTTGACCCGCTCGCATGGGCGCGCTGCGCGAATGTCTTGAAACTGCCTCCCTCCACCTCAACGACGGCCTGTGGCGGACCGTCGCCCTTACGTGTTACGATACTGATAACACCACCGATCGCATCGCTCCCATACAGCCCCGATTGCGGCCCGCGCAAAACTTCAATGCGCTCCACATTGCCCAGCGAAAAGACGGAGAAATCAAACTCGCTCCCTGTGCTAGCCGGATCGTTCACCCGAATGCCGTCGATCAGAACGAGTGTCTGATCCTCATCCGCGCCGCGAATGAAAACAGATGCCGATCCGCCGACGCCGCCGGCCTGGTTCACGGTCAAGCCCGGCACGGTCTCCAGAAGCTCGGCGACATTTTCGGCCCTGGCAGCTTCGATTTCTGTCCGGTCAATAACAGTCACTGCGCTGCCGACCTTGCCGGCTTCTTCAGGGAAACGGCTTGCGGTGATGACAATGCCTTCCAGCGCAATCGGCGCTTGAGCCAATGCGGCAGGACCGGCGAGAAACAGCAAAATGCTTGAAAAAGCGCAGACGCGCGCTGTGAACATGGAGGACCTCCGTTTGGATCGGCCTTGCCCTGCGATCAAAGAGCCTTCATGAGGAGACTGGTTGCTCTCAAGGCACCCGCCACGATATGTGTCTCGGGCAATGTGAAAGGGCTAGCATGTCGCACAGCACTGCAGCAATAAGGGGAAGAGCCAGGCGGACGGTTTATGTCCGGCTTGTTGCTTTGCTGTGCATAATCGCCAATCCTACCGCAGCATGGCCGCTTAAGGCCGAACCGCCAAAACGCATCGTCTCGATCAATGCCTGCACCGATCAGCTTCTGTTCGCGCTCGCGGATCGCAACCAAATCGCGGCCTTGACGAATTACGCGATCAGGGATGATTTTTCGATCTATCAGGATGAGGTGAAAAAAAGCGGGATCAAGCTGATACGCGGCGGCGCGGAAGAGGTGCTGAAGCTCAAGCCCGATCTCGTCCTCGCCGGAACTTACACACGCCGCGCCACACGCAATTTGCTCTCCCGGCAAGGCCTGAAGGTCGAGCTGTTTCCCGCAGCGAGTTCAGTTGAGGAAGCCAAGAGCACGATCCGGAAGGCGGCGCGGCTGCTCGGTCATGAGGCGCGCGGCGCAGCTTTGATCGCCCGCATTGACGATGCCCTTGCTGCAGCACCGAACTTCAGCGCGCGCGGCCTGACCGTCCTGCAAATTCAAAGGCGCGGTTTTGTCTCCGGCCCGGAAACGCTGATCGGCGACCTTTTGCAAAGGCTTGGCGTTGCAAACGCCGCCGCCCAAATGGGCGTTGACCGAGTAAAGCGCGCCTCGCTCGAAATGGCGTTAAAGGCGCGCGCCGATGCGCTCATCTTGCTCGATCCTTATTCAAGGGCCGAGGATCAGGGCGCCGCCATGCTGTCTCATCCCGCTTTGTCCGAAGCTTTCCCGCCAGCGCGCCGTATCGTGCTGCCTGGCCGGCTCGTCCTGTGCGGAGGCCCCGCCTTGCCGCTGGCCATCGGTGAGCTGACGAAAAGCCTGCAGCGGCTCTCGCCGCGCCCGCGCATACGCTGATGATGCCCTTCGAAAGCAATGCCCTGATTTTGCTGGCTGCGCTCGCGCTCGATGCGGTTGTCGGTGATCCGGACTGGCTATGGCGGCGGGTGCCGCATCCGGTCGTGCTCATGGGACGGCTGATCGGCTGGCTCGATCACCACTTCAATCGAGAAGCTGGTGACGCCGTTCAGCAAATTAAGGGCGCACTCGCCCTCCTGATTGTCATGTTGGCCGCTGCTGGCTTTGGTGTCGCGATACAGATGCTATCGGGGATTCATCCAGTTTTCGCGATTGCCGAAATCGTTATCGTTGCCATTCTGCTTGCCCAGCGAAGCCTGCATGATCATGTCCGCTCTGTTTTCGATGCGTTCAACTCGGGCGGGCTGCCTGCCGCGCGTAAGGCGGTATCGATGATCGTGGGCCGTGATCCGCAAGCCCTCGATGAAGCCGGGGGCAGCCGTGCCGCGATAGAGACGACGGCGGAGAATTTATCCGATGGTGTTGTTGCGCCAGCATTCTATTATCTGATCTTCGGGCTGCCCGGCATCTTAATCTACAAAGCGGTGAACACGGCTGACAGTATGGTCGGCCACCGAACACCACGCTATGAAGCCTTCGGCTGGGCAGCGGCGCGGCTCGACGATTTGCTTAATCTCGTCCCGGCACGGCTGTCCGGCCTGCTCATTGTGGTTGCTGCCGCATTAAGCGGATCAAACGCGCGCTCTGCCTGGATAGCTGTGAAGCGCGACGCAAGAAAACATCGCTCCCCGAATGCAGGCTGGCCTGAATCGGCCATGGCTGGCGCGCTCGGACTTGCGCTCGCCGGTCCGCGGCTCTATGCAAGCGGACCCGTCAAAGATGCATGGATGAATGAAGGCGGACGCGAGGATGCGCAACCAGCCGATATCTTGAAAGCGCTCCGGCTGTTCGTCGTTGCTTGTCTTGTTCAGGCAGCTCTATTGGGCTTGATCGCGGCGGCGCTTATTTAACGCGAGCGAGCGATCTCGAATATGCGGTCCGTATCGATATGGGCTTCGAGATGATCTGCGAGTTGATCAAGTGTCATTTCAATTTTGTCGTTGAAGCATAACCCCTGATCGGCAGCCGCGCCAAGTCGCGTCAGGAATGCACGCCGAAATGCGTCGCTCTGAAATAATCCATGGACATAGCTTCCTAAGATCCGGCCATCCTCGTTGATTGCGCCGTCTGGCTCACCTTGAACCATGAGCCATGGTCTTTCCGTTGCCGGACCGATGGTCACACTGAGATGAATCTCATAGCCGGATATGGGCAGACCGGAGGATATTTCGTGACCTGAAACCGGCCTGACCCGCTTGGCATCCGTAAGCAGCGTCGTCATATCCAGCAGGCCGAGGCCGGGATGCGTGCCGGGCGTCCCTTCGACGCCTTCCGGGTCGGCAATCGTCTGCCCCAGCATCTGATAACCGCCGCAAATGCCGACGACATAACCACCGGCGCGGACATGCGCAGCAATATCGATTTCCCAGCCCTCCCGGCGAAGACCTGCGAGGTCGTCGATGGTCGACTTAGAGCCGGGCAGGAAGATCAGATCGGCATCGCGAGGCAGAGATTTGCCCGGCGCGGCGAAATGAATGGAAACATCCGGTTCCAATTTCAGCGGGTCGAGATCGTCGAAATTGGCAATGCGCGAAATCACCGGCACCACGATTTTGAAGCGCCTTTCTTTTTCGTGCCGGCTCGCCATGCGAATATCGACCGAATCCTCCGCAGGCAGAAGGCTGGCTGCCTCGAAAAATGGCACGATGCCAAGGCTCTCCCAGCCTGTACGCTCCGCTATGGTCCTTTCACCCTCCGCAAACAGCGAAACGTCGCCGCGAAATTTGTTGATCACGAAAGCTTTGATCCGCGCCTGTTCTTCCGGACTGATCAATGCGTGAGTTCCAACCAGGCTTGCGATCACACCGCCCCGGTCGATGTCCCCCGCCAGAATAACCGGCACGTCCGCCGCCTCGGCAAACCCCATATTCGCAATATCTCCGGCGCGCAAATTGACCTCGGCCGGACTGCCCGCACCTTCGACAATAATAAGATCGGCTTCGCGAGAAAGGATCTCGAAGCTCTCCAACACCCTCGGCAGCAGCTCTGCTTTCCGCTGACCGAATTCACGCGACCGCATCCGCCCAAAGCGCCGGCCCTGCACGATAATCTGACTTTGCGAATCCGCTTCGGGCTTAAGGAGAACGGGGTTCATATGCACACTGAGCGGTATGCCCGCTGCCTGTGCCTGCAGGGCCTGAGCGCGCCCGATCTCGCCCCCATCGGCGGTCGCGGCGGCATTATTCGACATGTTCTGCGGTTTGAATGGCCGCAC
>CAZMAC010000006.1:0-2209 GCA_964564085.1 uncultured Hyphomicrobiaceae bacterium | reverse complement strand
CCGTAGACGCGAGTATGCCGGGGCGTGGCAGCGAATAGCTCAGGCTTGAACATCTAAAACTCAATACCCGCCTGCGCTTTGACGCCGGACCGGAAGGGATGCTTGACCAATGTCATTTCGGTCGCAAGATCGGCCAGCTCTAACAACGCATCCGGCGCGTTCCGTCCCGTTATGATGACATGGGTGTCGGCGGGCTTCTCTTCCTTCAAGAAACGCAGCACCTCCTCAAGCGGCACATAGTCGTAACGGAGCGCTATATTCATCTCATCGAGGAGCACCAATTTGATTGCGGGATCGCGGATCAGTTCTTTCGCCTTTTCCCAGGCAGCGCTTGCCAGCTCAACGTCGCGCTCGCGGTCCTGCGTTTCCCAGGTAAAGCCCTCGCCCATCGTATGAAACTGACAGAGACCAGCGAAATGGTCCGTAATTAGACGGCGCTCGCCGGTATCCATGCCGCCTTTGATGAACTGCACGACCGCACAAGGCATTTCGTGAGCGATCGTGCGGAACACCATGCCGAAAGCCGCGGTCGATTTGCCCTTACCCTTGCCCGTATGGACGACCAGAAGCCCGCGCTCCTCGGTCTTGGTGGCAATAATCTTGTCGCGCGCGGCCTTCTTCTTCGCCATTTTCACAGTGTGGCGTTCTGCATCCTCAGTGACATCTTCGGTCATCGCGATCTTCTCCAGTAGCCTTTATTTCAGATGTGTACGGAGTTTCCTTGTCAGGATTTCGACGAGCTCTGGCTGCATGAAACTGTAAAGATCCGGCACATCGAGGTTGATGATCTGCTTGCCGCGAAGCGCCCCGCTGAATTTGGCGGACAGCCTTGTCTTATGCCGAGGCTCCATAACGAAAATCACATCGGCCCATTCGAGCTGCTCGACCGAGAGCAAATCATCCGCATCATTGCTGAGCCCGCCGCAATCGGCGCGAACCCCTTTCATTTGCGACGCGATCTGCGCGGCAGTCGGTCCGCGCGCCTGGGCTTTTCCGCAAATGAACAGCATACGGATCATGATTGCCGGTCCGTCAAGCCGGTACTCAGCGCAAGCCGGGCCGAGTTGGAGCGCGGGCGCCACATACCGCGTTCGATGGCCTCACTGAAACGGGCATGAATATCAGCCAGTGCGGCATCATTATTCTGCGTAAGAAAATCGCGAACCTCATCATCCGCCAGATAGGCATCGTAAAGGGCGTCAAAGTGATGATCGCCAACCGCGCCGGTCGTTGCCGCAAACGCGAAAAGATAATCCACTGTCGCGGCGATCTCAAACGCGCCTTTGTAGCCATGGCGCATGACGCCCGCGATCCATTTCGGATTGGCGGCGCGGGCGCGAACGACCCGGCCGATTTCCTCCTCCAGCGCGCGAACGAGCGGGCGCTCAGGCCGCGAATGATCATTGTGATAGACCCGGACGGCGTCGCCTTTCAGTGTCTTGACGGAAGCCGCAAGCCCGCCTTCGAACTGATAATAGTCGTCGCTGTCGAGAATGTCGTGTTCGCGATTATCCTGATTGTGCAGGATCGCATCGAGGCTGCCTAAGCAGCGCTCGAAGGCCCCTCGCTCGGCGCGGCCTTCAAGACCGGCTCCATAAGCATATTGCCCCCATTGCAGATAGCTTTCGGCGAAGTCGGCCTCGCTGTCCCAAATGCCTTCGTCGATCAGGGCTTGCAGACCCGCGCCATAAGCACCGGGTTTTGAGCCAAAAACGCGCGCGCTGGCGAGCCGGTTCGCTGCTTTCGCTGGAACGCCGTCCGCCATGAGACGGGCTGTCTCTCGTACTGTGCTCTCCGCTAGCGGATTTTCGCCCTGCGGTTCATCAAGGGTGGCGACTGCGCGGATCGCACTATCGAGAAGGTCGATTTGCGCCGGGAAGGCATCGCGGAAAAAGCCGGAAACGCGGAAGGTCACGTCAACGCGCGGCCGACCTAATTTGGCGAGCGGAATGATTTCGAAGCCGGTTACGCGGCGCGAGGCGGGCTCCCATTGCGGCTTCACGCCAAGTAAGGCCAACGCCTGCGCTATGTCATCGCCGCCTGTACGCATATTCGCGGTTCCCCAGGCGCTGAGGCCGAGCGCGCGCGGCCAGTCGCCATGATCCTGCACATAGCGCTCGATAACCAGTTCCGCCGATTTGCGGCCGAGCTCCCAGGCGGCCGGCGTTGGCAGGGTGCGGCTGTCGAGAGAGTAGAAATTGCGTCCAGT
>CAZMAC010000005.1:0-19435 GCA_964564085.1 uncultured Hyphomicrobiaceae bacterium | reverse complement strand
GCGTGGCCTTCGCCGTGAACGGTCATTGACGTAAGGCGCGGATGACGCTCGACCATTTCCTCAACCGTCTTCGGACTTAACAGATCAGAATTCTCGCCCCTCAAAACCAAAACACGAATCCGCTTGAGAGCCTCAAACTGCGTCCACATGGTTGGAATTTTCTGCGCAATGTCGATCTCCGACAATGCATTGGCTATTTTATTGTCGTAGGACTGAGCGGGACGGCCATTCACATCTGTAAAAAGCTGACGGGTAAGCTCTAGCCATTCCTGATCCGTTAGTTTCGTAAAAAAGCGTTTGTTTATTGAGCGAACGAGATCCGTTGCCTCGTCCCAAGTCGATGGAGTCGGGATTTTGCCGGCATATCCCATAATTCTGGCTAAGCCGGCCGTCTCAATCTCCGGGCCGATATCGTTGAGAACAAGCGAAGCGATCGCATTGGGCCGCATCACCGACATCAGCATTGCAATGATCCCGCCGCGCGAGGTCCCTATGATTGCGGCCTGATCCAGGCCGCGGATCGCCATGAGATCGAGCGTGTCGAGCAGCTCGATAAACGGCGAATAATTATGCCAATTTGGATCGTAATCTGAATTTCCGCGCCCCCTGTAATCGGGACAATATACCTCTCGCGGTCGCTCAGGATGACTGGAAAGGAATTTTGCAAGCTCATGAAAATCTGCAGAATTCCGTGTCAGGCCTGGGAGGCATAGAACGGGGCGTGCATTCGGCTGGTGTTCGCCATAATGCCGCGCGTAAAGTATCAGTCCATTATGGGATGTGAAGCGTATATCTTGCCAATCCTGATCGGTATTTTCTGCCATGGGACCTGCAAAGTTTCGAGCCTAATCCAGCTGCGGCGTTGGTGTCTTCAATTCATTCATGTCGAACGCCCCACGTAATCTGGGCAATTTGATACTAAAACGATACCAGTGGAGATCTGATTGGTTGCGCAAGAATTCTCAGAAAATTGGCTTATTTCTCTGCCTTTTCTGCCGTCATCGTCATGAATACCGGTTTGTCTTTTCGCCCGCGATACAGATCTTCCGCAAGGCGAAGCGGAGCCTGATCGCCGAGTAGGCGCGAGCGGTAGACCTGGACGCTTTCCAGAATCTTATGCACATAGCCGCGTGTTTCCGTGAATGGTATACGTTCGATCCAGTCAATCGGATCCACATCGCTATCACGTGGATCCCCGAATTTTTTGACCCACTGCCGGATGCGTCCGGGACCGGCATTATATCCGCCGAGCGCCATGATGTAGGACCCGTCATAATTGCCGACCAAGCGGGACAAATAGGCCGTACCGAGAGAGACGTTATAAGCAGGATCCGAGGAGAGTTTCTTCTTCTCGAACTTCACGTCATGCCATCGCGCAACCATTTTTGCCGTCGACGGCAGAAGCTGCATCAGCCCGACAGCGCCAGCCGAGCTCACGATCTTCGGGTTAAATTCGCTTTCCTGCCTCGTCAGCGCATGGATCAAAGCGTTTTCGATATCCTGCCCATCGGCGAGCATATCAAATTCCGGCAGGGCGTTCGGATATGCATAATGCTCGACGGGAAAATCCCTATTGAGTGCGACTTTGGCCATCCGGACCGCCCGCTGACGTGGCGCCACGCGGATCGCCAATTCGCATAACAGGATCATTTCCGGAGCGCTCTCGATTTCGCGCGCAAGATCGTAAAGAAAGACCGTCATCAGATTTTCGAAATCTGCTTTTTGCGCAAGAACGATTGCTTTCATGACGTCTTGCTGGGCGAAATCGTCAATCTCGCGTTGGGTCGGCCGGATGAATGTCCGCAAAGCGACTTTAGCCCCGGTCGATGTGATCATCTGATGGGCGAGCTGGCCGTAAAATGTATGATAATACTGCGCTGCCTCGGCGAAATGCCCGATCGCAGCCCGGTCATTTTTTTTCGCCAGTTCCGTTCGTCCAAGCCAATAGCTCGCACGCGCGCGCCGTTTCGGCAGTCCTCCTGCTTCCGCCGCCGTCAGAAAATGCGGGCGAGCCTTATCAGCTTCGTTCAAAAAACGCAGCGCGATCCAGCCCGCGAGAAACTCGGCGTCACTGAGATCCCAATGCTCCAACCCGCCGCCATGATCTTTCGCTATGACATAAGCGGTTTTCGGTTTGCCCGCATTCAAAGCCAGGCGAACCTGTATTTCTCTTTCCTTCCACCATTCCTCCGGATCGATGAGTTTTTCCGGATTTTTCGGAGCGGAACGCAAAAGACGCCAGACCTTTTTATCCTTGTCTGCCCGCCGGAGCCACTGAATGCGGGCAAACAGGACTGCCGGATCCTTCTTAATTTTCTTATTGAGGCGCGTGAGTAGGCCGCCGGCAAGTCTGGAACGCTTGACTGTTGCAATGCGGGCTTTGATGGAGGCTTTCCACTTTTTGTCTATGAGCGGAAGAAGACGTCTGACGGCGTTGATGTAGCGCCGATTGTCCTGCATCAAGAGATAGTCGGCGCGAGCGCGGTGGTCTTCGGCATTAAGAAACTTTAGCTTGCGGATTTTTTTCTCCGCCGCGGAGGTCAATGGATGCTTGCGCCATGCTTCGCGAAGCAGAGCGCGGCCCTTCTCGGTCTGGTTTTCTGCGATTAAGGCTGTTCCCAGTCCCGCAAGTCCCGTCCCGCTAATTGGATGCTTACCTTTGAAATATGAAATAACCTCTTTGGGGTCTTCTTCCCGCCAAAAAAGCGCATCCTCAATGCTTTTCTCCAGCTTATCCCGATCCGGCCAGCGCGGATTCTCCTTCAGGAAAGCAATCAATTCGCTGGGCGTCGTATCGGGGGCTTTCTTGCGGTAATAGTACCAGCGGGCGAATTTGATTGCGGTTGGATCGCTCAGCTTTTCCATCAGCGGACGCGCTTTGGAATAATTCCGCTTATAGACGAGCTTTACGAAATCCTTGAGGGCCTCAATATCGGCTTCGGGTGGCGAATAGGATAACAGAGGTGCAAGTGCTGCATCTCCGTCTTTTTTCGACAATATGCCCTTCGGCGCCGGCATGCCATGTTGCGGCGGATTGAGCTTTACCGCCTTCTTCTCATCGGATGAAATTGCCTCCGCTTTTGCCGGAACCGGCATGTCCGCTTTAGGCGCGGGAGCTGGTACCGGAACACCTTCGGGCGTGGTGTCGCGCTTGGCAAGTCTGACTGTTGGCTGAGAGGGCTTAACGGCATCGTCGACAGGTTGTTTCGCCGAAATAAGCTTTGCCGCCGCGGCGTCATCGCCATTTAAGGAAGCTGAAAGTGTTTGGCTGGCATGCGACTCGATTGGGCGATCATATGCACCGCTTTGCCAGGGTCTGAGAACCGCTAAAATAGCAGCGCAACACGTAACGGTTAAGACTATAGTTACGGCCGATCTGACCATCGATGCTCCAAGAGTCGTCCTACGCATTTTTTAAGATGTGCCGCTTGTTCCCACTATTTCGGCATTTTAAACAGGATGCCGGAAAATGAAAATTTTAATCGTAAGTCACCAGGCATTTGGCCGAAATAAGCGTTGAACAGGCTTATCTTGCCGCTACGATCGTAAATCACTATGGTCACAATAATTGCATTATAAGGCGTCGCAAGGGCGCCGCTCACAAGAATTGAAGGACCCTATCATGTTTCGGGGATCGTATGTCGCGCTGATTACACCTTTCGATAACGGCGCTTTCGATGAAGATGCGTTTTGCAATCTTATTGAATTTCAAATCAAATCCGGCACGCACGGCCTTGTCCCTGTCGGAACGACCGGAGAGTCGCCAACGCTGTCCCATGACGAGCATCAGCGCGTTGTCGAATTATGCGTCAAGCGCGCCGGCGGCAGGGTTCCGGTCGTTGCTGGTGCAGGCTCGAACAGCACCGTTGAAGCAATCGAGCTTGCCAAATTTGCCGCGTCCGTGGGCGCCAATGGAATTCTCGTCGTTACGCCTTATTACAACAAGCCAGGCCAGGAAGGGCTTTACCGGCATTATAAAGCGATCAGCGATGCGGTCGATGTTCCGGTCATTATCTACAACATCCCAGGACGTTCGGTGATCGATATGAGCGTGGCGACCATGACGAGGCTTTTTGCTTTGCCGAATATCATCGGCGTCAAGGACGCAACCGCAGATATGGCCCGTGTGAGCCAGCAACGCAGCGCAATGGGCTTCGAATTTTGCCAGCTCTCCGGAGAAGATGCGACGGCGCTTGGTTTCATGGCTCATGGCGGCCATGGCTGTATATCAGTGACGGCGAATGTCGCGCCTGCGCAATGCGCTGAGTTTCAAAACGCTTGCCTTGCCGGAGATTTCGCGCGCGCCTTGAAATTGCAGGATCTGCTTATGCCGCTTCACGATGCGCTTTTCGTTGAGAGCAATCCAGTGCCGGTGAAATATGCGGCCGAGCGCCTTGGTCTATGCCGGTCAGAGGTTAGGCTGCCTTTAAGCCCGCTTTCAAATGCGGGATGTGAGGCTGTCGAAGACGCGCTTCGCCATGCCGGACTCCTGATGGCCGAGGCGATCCACGCTTAAGGCGCGTTATGGCAGCACCAAAAAAACAGCCCCCGCGAAAGGTTGTCGCGGAGAACCGCAAGGCGCGCCACGCCTATGAAATTCTTGAAACTTTTGAGGCCGGAATTGCGCTGACCGGATCGGAAGTGAAGTCTTTGCGGCAGGGGAAGGCCAATATTGCGGAGTCTTACGCGACCGAGCAAGGCGGCGAGATGTATGTCATCAATGCGCATATCCCCGCTTATGCTGAAGCGAACCGCTTTAATCACGAGGAAAGGCGGCCAAGAAAGCTGCTTCTTCACAAACGTGAAATCGCCAAGCTGATCGGAGCAATCCGGCGAGAGGGGATGACATTGGTTCCCTTGAGGCTCTACTTCAACGATCGGGGGCGCGCCAAGCTTGAGGTGGCGCTAGCGCGTGGCCGGAAATTGCACGATAAGCGCGAAGTAGAAAAAGCCCGCGATTGGGATCGGCAAAAAGCCCGCCTTTTACGCGAAAAAGGATAATCCCGGCCAAACTACAACAAATATCGCGCATACACGCCTTGCCGTCTTGGCCAGCCAGCGGTTCACCTCCAAGCAGATCGGTCTCTGAACATTGTGCGCACCTTTAAGGCGTAAAATTCTGAGATACAATTTTTGGAATTCTATTCACGTGCGCGACAGAAATCTCGTTTATTTGCTTTAAAGACTGAATTGCAAGCGTGAAACGCTGCTTAAAAAATAGTCATGGTTCTTGCAGAATCTGCCCCTCTCAGCCAGTGTATCGATTTAAATAAACTTGAAAGAAATAATAACCGCCCGAGGCCATGCCATGAATGAGTCGAATGTTTCCACCATTTCAAATGAAGTTAAATCCTCAATTGGCTTGGACGGTGCGGATGGCGTGATTGCAGAACGGTTCACATCGGCACTCTTTTCCAATGTTGGCGAAGATATTGTGGCTCAACTCCCGCCTGAGCGGATCAAAAGCCTCGCGATAGATGCTTATTCATTTTTCAAGGACAGGCCTGGCGATAAGCGCAAGCTGCGCACTTTTAACTTTGACGACGAGACACAGGCCGGTCCTGTGACGGTCATCGAAGCCGTCAATAACGACATGCCTTTTCTTTTATCGTCGGTCCTGTCCGGCCTTGTCGAGCAAGGGATACAACCCCGTTTTGTCGGTCACCCGATATTTCGCGTTCAGCGCGATCATCAAGGGTTGATCACGGATTTGATGACATCGGAGAAGTCACCGCAGACCGCGGGCCGGGCGGAGAGCTTTTTCCATATCGAAATCGATCCGATCGACAATGAGCAGGCAAGGGCGGATTTAGGCCGGCGCGTCGAAAAGGTTCTGGAAGATGTCAGGCTCGTTGTCGCTGACTGGATGCCGATGATTTCGCGTTTGCGCGAAGTGATCGATGCTTATGTGACATTGCCGCCGCCGGTTGCCGTCGACGAACTGGCTGAATCGATCCAGTTCCTCAAATGGATGGCGGACGGTCATTTTACGTTTCTGGGTATACGTGAATACAGCTTCTCGATGCAGGATAGGAAGCCTCATCTGGAGGTTAAACCAGACTCCGGTCTCGGTCTGTTACGCGATCCCGATCTTCATGTGTTGCGGCGTACCGGCAGTGATAGTGAAATGAGCCCGATTGCGCGCGAATTCTTTAGCACGCCGGATTTGCTTATCATCGCGAAAGCCAATTTTCTGTCTCCTATTCAAAGGCGGGTTCACGTCGATTCAATTGGCATTAAACTTTATTCGCCGGAGGGATCGCTCACCGGCGAACTCCGTATTGTCGGGCTGTTTTCCGCGTCGGCTTATAATGAATCGTCGAAACGCATCCCCTTTCTGCGCCATAAGGTGGATCAGGTTTTCGGAAATCTCGGTTATAGTCCCAGCAGTTATTCCGGCCGCGTTCTTACCAACATCATCGAGACCTTTCCTCGCGATGAACTTATCCAGATTTCCTCTGAACAGCTGACTGAGATCGCTGGAGAACTGGTTCGTCTGGAGTTGATGCCGCGAACCCACGTCATCGTCAGGCACGACGAGTTCGAACGGTTCGCTTCGGTGCTCGTTTATGTCATGCGCGAAAGGTTTACCACCGAAGTTCGCCAGGAAATCATCGCACTGCTCGAGCAGGCATTCGATGCGCGTATGCGTGAATTTACCCCGGTCTTCACAATCGGTCCGCTGGTCAGGCTGCATGTGGTCGTCTGGAAGGACGACGGATCGATACCGGAGGTCTCCGCCCGGGAATTGGAAGTACAGATCGCCAAGATCGTACGAACCTGGCAGGACGATTTGCAGGTTCTGGTTCACCGCCAATTCGGTCGCGATGTGGACACCATTCTGGAACGCTATGGAACCGCATTTCCGCCGAGTTATGAATATTCCAATACGACCAGCCGCGCACTGATCGATATCGCGCAAATCGAGAAACTATCCGCTGATGTCCCTGTCGGAATCGATTTTTTCACGGAAGCGAAAACGCCCACGCATGAGCTGCAGGTCATGCTGTTCCAGCTTCACGAACCGATATCGCTGAGCCGCCGCGTGCCGGTGCTGGAAAATCTCGGCTTCTCTGTGATCTCCGAGCAGACCTTTGAGATCAAGACCAAACGTGACGGCGCAATTGTCACGGTTTTTCTGCACGAGCTGCTTTTGCGGACCTCAAATGGTGAGTCGATCGATATTCAATTGCATCAGCGGCGTTTGGAAGACTGCTTCCTCGCAATATGGCGCAGCGATGCGAGCAATGATTTGTTCAACAGGCTTATTGTTGAAGCCGGGCTGACCTGGCGCGAAGCCGCCTTGATGCGGGCCTATAGCTCCTATCTTCGTCAGATCGGTGCGCCTTTCGGTCTGATCTATCTGGCTCAAACGCTGGCTCTGCATGGCGGCATCGTCCGCGATCTTGTGCTTTTGTTTCATGCGCTTTTCGATCCGGCCAGCGGAAAATCCGTTGAGGAACGAAATATGGAGGCTCAGAACATCGTTGGCCGTATCGAGTCGGCGTTAGATAATGTTGCCAGCCTCGACGAAGACCGGATGATGCGCCGCATCCTCAATCTGATTCAGTCTACGATCCGGACCAATTTCTATCAGAGTCCCACGGAACTGGCGGGCGGCGCCTCGATCGCATTTAAGATCAAGAGTGAGAGGGTCGATGCGATTCCGGCACCGAAACCTTTCGCTGAGATATTTGTCAGCTCACCGCGTTTTGAAGGCGTCCACCTCCGGGGCGGTCCCATCGCGCGTGGGGGCTTACGCTGGTCCGACCGGCCACAGGATTTCCGGACCGAGATTCTCGGGCTCGCCAAAGCGCAGCAGGTCAAAAACGCAATCATCGTACCGCAAGGCGCAAAAGGCGGTTTCGTTCCCCGGAATATTGCAAAGGGTGCAAGCCGCGACGAGATGATGGCTGAGGGCGTGGCTTGCTACCGGTCTTTCATCTCCAATCTGCTGTCCGTGACCGACAATTTGAAGGACAGCGACGTCATTCCTCCGAATGAGACCGTCCGTCGCGATGGTGACGATCCCTACCTTGTCGTTGCCGCCGATAAGGGAACGGCAACCTTCTCCGATATTGCGAATACGCTCGCGGTTGAACAAGGCTTCTGGCTCGCCGACGCCTTCGCATCGGGAGGCTCGGTCGGGTATGACCATAAGAAAATGGGGATAACGGCACGCGGTGGATGGGAAGCGGTTAAGCGTCATTTCCGTGAGATGAATATCGACATTCAGACGACCCCTTTCCGTGTCATCGGTGTCGGAGATATGTCGGGCGACGTTTTCGGCAACGGGATGCTGTTATCCCAGAAAATCAAACTGGTCGGTGCGTTCGATCACCGCGATATTTTTATCGACCCCGATCCCGATCCGGAAACGACCTGGGAGGAGCGCAAGCGGCTGTTCGATCTTCCGCGTTCGAGCTGGCAGGATTACAATCGCGAGCTGATCTCTAAGGGTGGCGGTATCTTCAGCCGGTCTGCGAAAAGCATTCAGCTTTCGCCGGAGATACAGAACTTGCTGGGTGCAACGCAGACCGCGACCTCACCGAATGAGCTGATCCGTAGGCTGCTCAAGGCGCAGGCCGATCTCCTATGGTTTGGCGGTATCGGGACTTACGTGCGTGCATCCACCGAAACCGATGAGAACGCCAATGACAGAACGAACGATGCAATCCGTGTGACGGTTGCGGATTTGCGGGTGAAAGCCATCGGTGAAGGCGCAAATCTGGGTATTACCCAAGCCGGACGGATTGAATTCTCGACCCTTGGCGGTCGCATTAACACGGACGCGATCGATAATTCTGCTGGCGTCAACTCCTCCGACATGGAGGTCAATATCAAGATCGCTCTGGCGACCGCTTTGCAGAATGAAAAGCTTACATTGGAGGATCGCAACACCTTCCTTGCGGAAATGACCGACGATGTCGCTGAGACTGTCTTGAGAAACAATTATTTGCAAACCCTGGCGATTAGTCTTGGCGAAATGCGCGGGCTCGCCGATCTCGGCTTTCAAAACCGTCTGATGTTTGCGTTGGAGAGTACGGGGTTGCTCGACCGCGAAATAGAGCAATTGCCCTCTGAGGTGGAAATTGCCGACCGGCTTAAGCGCCGGCAGGCGCTGACCCGGCCGGAGTTAGCTGTGCTCCTTGCCTATTCCAAGATCGCGCTTTATTCCGACCTGATCGGAACGTCCGTCGTCGACGATCCATATCTGAGCCGTGTTCTCGTCGATTATTTTCCTGAGCCGATGCGCGAGCGCTTTCGCGACGAGATCGAAGCACATGCATTGCGGCGTGAGATCATTGCGACAATGCTGTCGAATGGAGCGATCAATCGTGGCGGCTCGACCTTCGTTGTCCGGCTGAAAGAAGAAACCGGGCGCAGCGCAGAAGATATCGCCTTCGCATTTGCCGCTGCGATGGGCGCATTCCGGCTTGTAGACTTCTTTCAAACGCTTGATGAGCTTGACGGGAAGGTCGACGGTCAGCGCCAGCTTTCCCTTTACATGCTGGTTCAGGACATTTTACGCCGTCAAACCGCCTGGTTTTTGCGAAACGTCAATTTTCAGGAGGGGCTTTCGGCACTGACTGAGCGTTACAGAGCCGGCCTCGACGAATTGAGTGGTGCGATCGAGAGTATTTTCGATGAATGGCTCACCGGGCGTCTCGAACAATCTCAATCTCGCCTCGTAGATATGGACCTGGCGCCAGAATTAGCCAGACGCTTTGCGATTCTTAAAGCTCTCACCGATGCACCGGACATTATTTCGCTGGCAATTCGATTGGGCAAGCCGGATCTCGAAATCGCAAAAACCTACTTCCGGGTCAGCAGTTTCTTCCGGGTCGACGAAATGCGTTTGGCAAGCGAACAGCAAGCGCCTTCAGATTATTACGACCGTCTGGCCGTCAACAGCACGCTCAATGCGGTCGGCTCGGCACAGCGCGCGATTGTTGAGAAAATCTACGCGGGTGGCGGCCCTGCTCTACCCAATTTTGAGGTCTGGTGCGATGCAAACCGGAAGGCGGTTACGCGTGCGCGCAACGCGATTGACGAAATCCTGAATGGAAGCGAGCTGACTTTGTCGAAGCTGACTGTCGCTGTCGCGCAATTGAGGGAACTGGCTGAGAATTGATTTGAGGACAGGGGCCGCCGCAAAATGACATCGATAGCAGCGGGCGGCTATGCTGGTCCGAAAAAGTCAGCCGGCAAGCTGGCCATTGGCTCCTGGATGCTGTTCGACTGGGCCGCACAACCCTTTTACACGCTCATCACCACATTCCTGTTTGCCCCCTATTTTGCCGGGGTGTTCATCGGCGACCCCGCAAAAGGCTCAGCGATCTGGGGATATACGATGGCGGCCGCAGCCATCCTTGTCGCTGCTGGCAGCCCTATTCTTGGCGCCTTGGCGGATGCGCGCGGCCGCCTGAAGCCGCTTATCGCATGGTTATCGATTGGCTTCGTCCTTGGGCAGCTCGCATTATGGTATGCCATCCCAGGCGCTACGAACTATCTCTGGCTGATCCTGCCTGCGCTTGTTCTGGCAACCGCAGCAGGCGAGTTCAGCATCGTCCTCACCAACGCGCTCATGCCGCGTTTGGTAGATTCGGAACGGCTTGGAAGTATCAGCGGCGGCGGGTGGGCGCTCGGCTATGCTGGCGGCCTGATAAGCCTTGTGGCCGTGGCGGCATTTATTCTGATCGATGCGCAGACCGGCCAGACCATGCTCGGGCTCCAACCGCTCATCCCTTTTGATGTCGATAGCCGTGAAGCGGACCGATTTGTCGGTCCCTTTTGCGCCTTATGGTTTATGATATTCGTGATTCCGTTTTTCCTTTTTACCCCCGATGCGCCGCCACGTCCGGGCGCCGAGCGCGCATCACTCAGCGCCGCTTTTTCGTCAATTCGGCAAACCTTGCAGAACATCCGCGGTTATCGCGATATTGCGCTCTTTTTCGTCGCGCGGATGCTTTACATTGACGGGCTGCTGGCGATATTCACCTTTGGCGGGATTTATGCAGCAAGTGTCTTTGGCTGGCAAACGATCGTCATCGGCTATTTTGGAATTATTCTGTCGATCGCAGCCGGGACCGGAGCCGCCATTGGGGGCTTGCTCGACGATAGGCTTGGTTCGAAACCGGTCATTATCGGCTCGCTTCTCTTGCTGATTACGGGTGCGCTCGGTGTCATCTCTATCGACCGGGATACTGCCCTTTTCGTTCTCGACATTACGCCACGCATAGAGGGCTCAGGCCCTTTTGAAAGCATAGGCGAACAGATTTATCTTGGCTTTGCGATACTTATCGGTATATCTGCCGGGCCGTTACAATCGGCAAGCCGGAGCTTGCTTGCCCGTATGGCTCCGGAAGAGCATATGACAGAATTTTTCGGATTTTTCGCATTTTCAGGCAAAGTGACCGCCTTCGCCGCTCCCTTCGTCATTGGCCTTGTCGCAGATATCACAGGGAGCCTGCAAACCGCGATGTCCGTGATTCTTATATTCCTTCTCGGCGGCCTCACGATCATGAGCTTTGTCAGGACCGAGCGGCGGTCCTGACTTGACCGAAATGTGCTCAATCTGCCTGCGCTTCTGCGCGTAGCTCTTTCTTCGACAATTTGCCAACCAAAGTTTTCGGCAGCTCGTCGCGGAACTCGATCTCCGACGGCATTTCGATCTTGGAGAGTTTCGGCTTCAGGAATTCGAAAATATCGTCCGTGGTTGCGTTCTGGCCGGAGCGGAGTTTGACGAAAGCTTTCGGCGCCTCACCGCGATAAGCGTCGGGAATGCCGATGACCGTCACCTCCTCAACCCCTGGATGCTGATAAATGGCTTCCTCGATCCGTCGCGGATAGACGTTGTAGCCGGAGCACAGGATCAGGTCCTTAATGCGATCGACGATGTAGGTGTACCCCTCATTATCCATCGTTGCGACATCGCCGGTCCGGAAAAATTCGCCGACGAAAGCGTTTTCGGTCTCTTCCGGCTTATTCCAATACCCCTTCATGACTTGGGGACCGGCAATACATATTTCGCCCTTTTCGCCGAGCGGAACTTCCTTTGTCGGATCATCCAGCGAACGCAGCGATAATATCGTGCCTGGAACAGGCTGCCCAATCGAGCCCTCTTTGACCGCACCACGAAGCGGATTGCCGGTTGCGATTGGCGATGTTTCCGACAGACCGTAGCCTTCGACGATGTTGACCCCTGATTCCTTTTCGAAGTTTCGCTTGAGCTCGATCGGGAGAGGCGCGCCACCTGAAATTCCACTGCGTAATGATTTGAGGTCGTCCCGATTGAACTTGGGATAGTTTCGGATTGCATTAAAGAGCGTGGGCACGCCGGGCATGATCGTTGGTTTGGTCTCGCGGAACAGTTTCATCACCATTTCAAGATCGAATCGCGGGACGAGGATCATTTCAGCCGCGTTCGCGATGCCGCGATTCATAATCGTCGTCATGGCAAAGACGTGGAAGAAAGGCAGAACGGCCATGATACGTTCGGTGCCTTTGCCGATATCGCCTTCCCACAGATCCGCCTGTTTCACATTGATGGACAGATTGGAATGGGTCAGCATCGCGCCCTTCGGCGTACCGGTTGTGCCGCCCGTATATTGAAGAACTGCGACGTCATTGTCGGGATCGATTTGGACTTGATTGTAAGCGCCGTCATTTGAGGTGAGCTGATCAAAGGTAATAATCTTTGCCGCTTGAGATGAGCGCTTTATATTCGCAAGCTCTTTTGCCTTGAAGATTTTAAATAATGTTCCCTTGAAACCAGGGAGAATTTTTGGAAAGGGACACACAATGGCTTTTAGCAGTGCATCTGTGTCTAGAAGTGCCTCTACTTTTGAGAAAAGAATGCTTAAAACCAGCGTCACCATGATTTCGGCACCGCTATCTTTCACCTGATGAGCGATTTCTTCCACGGTGTAGAGCGGGTTGAAATTCACGACGATGCCGCCAGCTTTCAGAATTCCATAGTAAAGTATCGGATAGTAGGGCACGTTTGGAAGAAGCAGCCCGACACGCGTTCCTTTTTGGATCCCCAGCGCTTGTAGGCCCTTTGCCGTTTTGTCGACCAGCGCGCCAATTTCTTTATATGTCTTCCTCGCCCCCATAAAATTCGTGCAGGAGGTGCTGCCATATTCGCGCACGGTTCTGTCGAGCATATCCGGGAGCGGCTCCCCAACTAACTCGGCATGCCAATCGACATAATCCGGATAAGAGCGAAGCCATTGATAATCATTGCGGAATTGTAGCTCACCAGCGCTGAGGGCTGTGCTCGACGTTGTTTCCGTCATGAATTCCTCCCAGTTCTCCTTGTCGTCACTTTGCGACAAGCCTTCTCAATCGCTAGCACATCGCACGTCCAAATGGACGCGGACAGTTGCGCTAACTTTTTGAAATAGATCAACTTGACGACGTTTAATCGATTCCGATTAAACGTCGGTTGATCTAGCTCGTTTTGGAACAGAACAAGCTATACAAATATCATTTGTAGCGCTGGACTATCCGTTTTCCTGCAGTACCGTGCCGTCTATAACTTTAGCATGACGGCGAAAATCGTCCAGTTGCTCAACATTGACCCTTCGTTTGAGCAGGATCGATATAAAATCCGATAACTTAGCTTGGATCAATCTCTTCCCTGACCTGTGCGTAAGCAATTAACGAAAAGAGCGCCGTACCGCCTATGATATTGCCTATTAAAGCGGGCAGGATAATCCCCCCAAACGCCTTCAGAATTGAAATCTGGCCTGCGATCAGGACCAAAAAGACCTCAACAGACCCGGCAATAACATGAGCGAAATCGCCGAGTGCGATAGCGTAAGTCATAATCAGAATGACCCAAAACTTACTGCCTTCTGAATTCGGAATCATCCATGTCAAAGCAGCAATAAGAAAGCCGGCGGGTATGCCTTGGAGCAGCAGTTCCACGAAGCCTTTTTCAACGAAATGGCTGGAGACTGCGTTAAAGGCCGCTAATTGTTCAGGCGTTGTACCCGGGCTGTAAGCCGCGAATAATGCTGCCGCAAAACCTCCAACGAGATTGGCAGCGAAGACCACGGTCCATAATCTTGCGGTGCGAATGAAACTTTTTTTCGTCGGATCGCTCAGCAACGGCAGGATTGCGGTAACTGTCTGCTCGGTGAATAGCTGAAATCCAGCCAGTATAACGAGAATAAATCCAACAGTATAACCGAGGTTTTCAACCAACGGACGCCAGGGCTCATCAGGTAAATGAAGATGAAAAAAACTCTCGCAAAAAACGGATGCCGATATGCCAAGACCTGCGGCAATACCTGACCACCACAAGGAAACTACAGGACGCCTGAGTTCGTCCTCGCCGTTCTGACGGATTGTTTCATAGATGACCGGTGCAGGAATATTGCGTAACTCATCGACATCTTCTTTTTCTTTTCGGTCAAGCGCCTCGGCTGCGGCCATCTTGAGATCTCCTATTTTAATGATGTGTTTTCCAGGCGTGAGGCAAGTTCAAGGCGTCAGTTTGGACGTTGCGCGCCAGTGCTGTTGTAACACTCAGGGAGCAAATGGGTTCAAGATAACCCCTGGATTATACCAGGGAAATCTTGGGAAAGGTTTTCCGCGGTGAGTGTTGTTCTTTGAAAAGGGCATCTTAACGGTTCGCCACGAACCTGAAAGAGTTAAGATTTCAGTCTGGCTGTAAAGGGCGGAAAGCGCCGGGCGGCACCTGCGCTGGCTCAAGATAGGCATGATGAAGCGCGTCGAGCTGCGCCCAAAGGACATTGCATTTAAAACGAACGGCGGCAATACAGGCTTGCTGTGCTTCGTATGTCGAGGCGTGGCGTTTAACAAAATCGAGTGCGAAACCGGCGTCGTCGGTTGCCTGGCTCAGGCGGCGACGGAAATAGGCCATAACCGGCTCACCGATGAAGTCGTAATTATCCAGCATGCCGGAGATGCGCTCGCGGTGAATTTTCGGGGCAAACAGCTCTGTCAGCGATGACGCGACGGCTTCGACCAGACTGCGCTCCGCAACAAAACGGACATAAGCTTCGACCGCAAAACGTGTCGCCGGAAGCGTGCCCTCCATGGAAATCACATAATCGCGGTCAAGACCTAAACCATCTGTGAGGACCAGCCAGCGCTCAATACCGCCTTCTTCATCCCCGTAACCGTCATGGTCGAGAATACGCTTGATCCACGCACGGCGAAGCTCACGATCATCCACCCTTGCCATTAGGGCGGCGTCTTTGCGGGGGACGGCAGTTTGATAGCAATAGCGGTTGAGCGCCCAGGCCTGGACCTGGCCTTTATTGAGCTTGCCGGAATGGAGAAGATGATGGAACGGGTGCTTGTCGTGATAACGCTCCGCGCCGACCGCCCTGATTTGGGCCTCGAAATCTTCAGGGCTCAGGAGTTTCTTCATATCTGAACCTCCATGCCATCCTCGGCCACTTCCCAACCGGCGGCTTCAACCACCCGACGCTCCGGGCTAGTCTCGCGCAGGACCGGGTTTGAATTATTCAAATGAACGAAGATACGGCGTCCGGCATCGACGCCCGCAAGCTGCGCGATAGACCCGCCATCGCCGGAAATGCTGATATGGCCCATGCGTTTGCCTGTCTTGTGAGATAAATCTTGTGAGATCATCTCGCCATCATCATAAAGCGTGCCGTCAAAAAACAATGCCGCTGCCCCATCGATCCGGCGCTTGATATGGTCATCGACAGCCGCGCAGCCGGGAATGTAGCAGACAAAACGTCCGGTATTGGCATCGGTCAGTTTGACGCCGACCACATCGCCCTCTTCCGATCCGAAATCCGGCCCCGCTTCAGGGTTTTCTAGATAGAGCGCAACCTTACCAGGGACGGTGAACATCTCAATCTGCAGGCCCGGACAACCCGCCGGCTGGAAGACCTCATTATTTTGGATCGGTAGCCTCTTGACGAGATCTTGGCGCATGACACTGAAAATCGGGTTGGCGTCGACGGCCGAGAGAACGCGCTGGCTCGCATATAGTGAGAAAGGCTGGCCTTCCCGCAGATTGAGCAGGCCGGCGACATGATCGACATCGGCATTTGTCAGAACGACGGTTTTAAGCGGGCTGTTGCGCAGTCCTTTGCCCGGTTGCGGCGAAAGCTTATCGAATTTGGCGAGCTGCTCACGAAGGTCGGGTGAGGCGTTCAACAAACACCAGTTTTCGCCGTCAACGCTGACTGTAATAGAGGATTGGCTGCGAGCTTTGAGGCCTTCAATGCCTTCACGCACATCCGCGCAATTGAGGCAAGCGCAATTCCATTGCGGAAAGCCTCCGCCCGCAGCCGAACCTAAAACTCTAACGAGCATAGCCTCTTAAGTTTCAGGACTTAAGCTGCGCTGCAACGTAAGCCGTCACTTCCAGGCTGGTGTCCTGCTCGCTGATCTGCGGTTTTGTCCAGGTTTTCTTCATCATTTTCTCCATGTGATTTGCTTCCGTCGCGGAGTTTACAGCAACTTAACATTAATCGCTATGCTTTGGCGCTTTCCGCCGAGGAAATAGAGCGATGATCCTGAATTGGAAGAGCAGACGTCTTGTTTGTCAGCTCCTTTACATGAAGTGCTGATACACGGCAGCCAAATTATCCGCGGCCATGGCGTTCAACACCATAACAGAATTGGAAAACTCCATTGGACTGTGGCGCTTACGTTACGCCACAAGAGGGTAAGGGAGGCATATCGTGCGAGCGATCTCAAACGATAGCCATATTCATCGGTAATTCAGAACGCACACGGAAAACTCGCCCAAACGACAATAAGACAGATTTAGACAGCATGGTGCCCATACGGCGTGTCTCGTCTGTTTTCTCTGCCGGGAGACATATCCAAAAATGGAAGGATCTTATGAAAAAAATCCTGATTGCTATACTTGTCGCAAGCCTGTCTTCCAATGTCATGGCTGAAGACCTTCCTTTGAAGCGTGTTGTGCTGTCGAGCGCAGGACTGGCGCAGTTCACACATGCCGGCGAGGTCAACCCGGACATGTCGGTGGAGCTTTCCGTGAGGCTCGATCAGGTTGATGACATGCTGAAGAGCCTGACGGTTTTCGATGAAGAAAGCGCTATTGGCGCCGTCAGCCTGCCGGGGCGCGCACCGCTCGCCGAGTTGTTCCGCGATCTCCCTTTCGGTCCCGATGCGTTGAATTCGCTGCCTGCGCTTTTGAATAGTTTGACCGGTTCACAGGTTGAGATCGATGGCAGTGTCAGCGCGACAGGGCGTCTTTTGAGAATCGTTGAAGAAAACGTTCAGCTTCCTGAGAATGGCGGTCAGGTCACCCGCCATCGCCTGACGCTGATGACGGAGAGCGGGCTTGTTCAGGCGGTGCTTGAAGAACTCGCCTCGATCCGTTTTACAGACCCGGAGACGCAAGCACAGATCGACAAGGCGCTTGCTGGTGTGGCGCAAAATCGCGCAAAAGAGCGGCGGACGCTTTCCATCAATTTATTAGGCGATTCGACTCGGCAAGCTGGCTTCAGCTATGTCGTCGCAGCGCCTGTATGGAAAACCGCCTATCGTCTCGTTTTGCCCGATGACGAGGAAAGCAAAGCGCGGCTGCAAGGTTGGGCCGTTGTTGAAAATCTGACCGGCAATGACTGGACGGATGTCGAGCTTTCGCTCGTGTCCGGCAATCCAGTCGCTTTTAAACAACCTCTCTACACCGCGTTTTACGCGGACCGGCCCGAAATTCCCGTGACCACAACGCAACGTATCGTTCCGCGTCGGGATGAAGCCGATGACGCCGCGCCGGCGCCCTCCGCAGCCCCCCGTATCATGGCGGACGCAAAACGCCGGAGATCTTTTGCAGGAGGAGGTTTAGGCGGGACGCTCAATCTTTATGCCGGTGATTCAGAAGCGCAGGCGCAAGCCGAAGCTAACCTGCCGCAAGAGATCGGCAGGGCGGCGCTTGCCGCCGAGGCGGAGGAAGCCGCGACCCAGATTTCTTATCAATTTCCGGAGAAAATTACGCTGACTAATGGATCGACCATGATGGTGCCGTTCGTCGATCGCGAAATCAGCGCCTCCAGGATCTGGCTCTACCAGCCGGAAACGAATGCCCGTCATCCCCTCGCTTCGGTCAAGCTGGAAAACGATACCAAGACGGCCTTGTCCGGCGGTATCATTACGGCATTCGATCGGACCGAGGCCGGCCAGACCAATTTTGTCGGCGATGCCCAGCTCCCGCTGATCGGAAAAGGGGCTTCAAAATTCGTTACCTTCGCACTCGATGCCAAGACCGATATCCGCAGGACCGATATGGGCCGCAAGCGGACCCAGCTTGGGAAAGCTGTCGATGGTGTGCTGACGCTGACGACGAAGTCGGTCCAGACGATAGGCTATGAAATAACGCCGCCCGCCGAAGAGGACCGGGAGATTGTTATTGACGAACCCCGCGGTGATGGCTGGGAATCGGCAACAGAAAACCCCGGAGAGATCGAAAAGACCGCGTCGCGTTTTCGCTACAGTGTCAATGCCCCGCAAGGCAAGACGACAAAAGTATCTCTTAAGTTTGAGCGAACCGGCAAACAAACCATCCGCCTTGCAACCCTCGATGTCAGACGGATCCACGCAACGCTTCGCGGCCTCGAAAACACGAGCTCATCTTTGAAAGAGGCTATCCGCGAGTTAGGCGCTATCATCGCGAGCATCAATTCAGCTGACCAGAACCGCAACAGGCTGGAAACTGAAACCACGACGATTGCGGAGGATCAGGACCGCATTCGCAAAAATCTACAAGCCGTCGGCCAAGGCTCCGATCTCGGCCGCCGCTATCTGGACACGCTGCGCACCCAGGAAGAGCGCCTAAGTGCAATTCGCGAGGAACTCGAAGAGCTTAATAAAGATATCGAGCAAAAACGACGTGAAGCCGTCGACATCGCGAAAAGCCTGACGCTTTAAGCCGTCAGATGGTCAGCCCGCCCACCATGAAACACGTGCGGCGGGCTCTAGTTTTTTGTTTTACCGCGCTTTCCGAGCGGCGAACCGGTATCAACTGCGCCTGAAAGCGCTTTAGCTTTATCCTGCGCTGGCTTGCAGAATGATCGGCTCGTTCATTGCAGAAATCGCTTTCGGGGAATGAGCCGCCAGGGCAGGCGTCGGTTGCATCACCCGCTTTGCCGGAAACGTAATTCTGACCTCGGTTCCCTGGCGCATGCGGCTCTTCAGATCGAACTTGCCGCCATGCAAATCGACCAAACCTTTGACGATCGGCAGACCAAGGCCGCTGCCCCCCTCGCTTGACGAGGCCGCCAGCGAGCCTTGTCCAAACGGGCTCATGATACGCGGAAGCTCGGCGCTCGGAATACCCGGACCGCTGTCCTTGACGCTGAGATATTGCTCGCCGCGCCGCGTTGTTCCAACCGTCAACCTGATCGTGCCTTGCGCGGGGGTTAATTTTATCGCATTCGACAGCAAATTC
>CAZMAC010000004.1:0-21597 GCA_964564085.1 uncultured Hyphomicrobiaceae bacterium | reverse complement strand
TTCCCAAGCGCGATATTCGCCGCGGCCCAAATCATTGTGCAGCGGTTTCCCGTACGACAATAGGCCAGGACTGGTCCGTCGGCGGATTTAAGGATCTCAGCAAATTCGGCGACCAAATCCGATGTCAGAGTTGGTGCTGTAAATGGCAGGTTAGCAAAGGACAGGTCATTCCGATCGGCCGCCGCTTCAATGTCACTCGCTAGAGGCTGTCCGGATAGCTCTTCCCCATCGGGCCGGTTATTGATGATATATGTGACACCGCTGGCCGCGATTTCGGCAACATCTCTCAGATCAATTTGTCCGGTGACAAAAGTTTTTTCATCAAGTTGAACAATATGAGCCATCGCCGGTACGTCCTCGGAATAGGATTTGCCTTGGTTTATAATAGCGGGCAATGCATGGACTGACAAAGTCAAACAGCAAAAACGCTTTGTCGATTGACCATTGCCAGCCTTTGCAGTTTTGCCACAAGACCTGGAAAATTATGTGCGATTATCTATCTGTTCATCCTGGAGACAGGAATGCCTTAACAACTTGTCTATCACCGCAATCGCCCATGAGAGAGTGCAAGGAAAAAAAAATGGTGATAACGAGGCGCGGCTTTCTGCAATTGACTGGAGCTATTGCGATAGCCGCAACATCTCCCTCTCTCCTTAAGGCTCAGGAGCGTTTTATCTCAACGCAAGGCGCCTGGCGCAAGTTCGACATTATCGCTCAGCTCAAATTTTTGAAGCCGAAGGGAAAGGCGCAGGCCTGGATTCCGGTTCCCTCCGTCAATGAAGATGAATGGTCAAAGGCGCTCGGCACGGACTGGCAGACCAACGCAACGACCGCGAGGCTGGAGAAAAATGCCGGGTTTGCAACGGATTTGGTCTATCTGGAATGGGATGAGAGTGAAACGGAGGCCGTAGTCGAAATCAGCAGCCACGCGGAGACGAGGGACCGCGTGACGGATTTTACGAGACCGGAAAAGCCGACCCCTCTGTCTGACGAAAACCGGCGGCGCTTTACAGCTCCGATCAGTCTTTTCCCCGAAACCAGTCAGCTTAAAGAAATCGCTGCAACCATTACCGAAAACGCAAAGACCGATCTTGGCAAGGCTAAAGCGATTTACGAATGGATCATCGAAGAAAAAAGCTGTGGGACGGCGGATTTCCAAGCCCTTTTCACGATCCCCGATGAGGCTCAAGGCAATCGGCCGGATTGCACTTATCTCAACAGCCTCTTTGTTGCGCTCGCGCGCATTGCAGGGCTTCCGGCCAGAGAAATTTTTGGTATCCGCGTGGCGCCATCGCAATTCGATTATGAAAGCCTGGGAGCCATACCCGAAGATATTACGGCCAAGGTGCATTCGCGCGTGGAAGTCTGGCTGATGGATTATGGCTGGGTGCCGGTTGACCCGGATGACGTGCGAAGGGTCATACGCGATGAACCGCCCGGCAATCTGGAGTTGACCGATCCGAAGGTTATGGCCGCAAGGATTACGCTATTCGGCGCCTGGGAAGGCAATTGGATCGCTTATAACATGGCGAACGATCTCCTGCTTCCTGAGTCGGGCGGTAAAAAAATCCCGTTCTTTGTCAGCCCTTGGGTCAAAACCGCTGACGGCTTCCTCAAGGATAGCGACCAACAACATTTCAGCTACAAGCTGACCTCCAAGGAACTTCCAACCTGAGGCTTGGTCGCGGAAATCGCATAGCGCCGGGAATAACGCCAATTGACGATGGCAACCAATTTTAGCGACTTGCAAAAATCTCAATTTCCAGGCAACTAAACAGGTTAAATTCCATTCAAAGACGGTAATTCCATGGAAAAATTTGGTGAATTGACAGGTGTTGCTGCTGCCATACCCATGATCAATATCGATACCGATATGATCATCCCCAAGCAGTTTTTGAAAACGATCAAGCGGACCGGTCTTGGCAAGAGCCTTTTCTACGAAATGCGCTACGACGCTGAAGGGCATGAAAACCCGGACTTCGTTCTCAACCAGCCAGCCTATCGGGACGCGAAAATCCTCGTTGCCGGCGCCAATTTCGGCTGCGGATCGAGCCGCGAACATGCCCCCTGGGCTCTGCTCGATTTTGGTATCAAATGCGTGATCGCGCCGAGCTTTGCGGATATTTTCTATAATAATTGTTTCAAGAACGGTATTTTGCCGATCATTCTGCCGCAAAGCGATGTAGACAAGCTCCTTGATGAAGCCTCGCGCGGCTCAAATGCAACTGTCACGGTTGATCTGGAGGCTCAGGAAATTCGTGGCCCGGATGGCGGTGTTATCAAGTTTGACATTGATCCGTTCCGCAAGAAATGCCTCCTGGAAGGCCTGGACGATATCGGATTGACACTGCAAAAACAGGACAGCATCACGAATTACGAGAAGACAGTTCAGACAGCGCGGCCCTGGGTTTAGCCCCAGAAAACGCTGAGACCATATGCGGATCTTGTGCACGGAAATCACAATTTCGTGCCGGTGGGAAACAAATTTCAGCCTTGTGCCTTGCCCTGTGCTCTGTTTCTCATTAGCAACAAATTGATCGTAGTCATCCGTATGGCGGCCGCGGGCCGTCTCATGTCGAGAGCGTACAATGCCGACATTCAATTTATTACTTCTGCCTGGCGATGGCATTGGCCCTGAAGTTATGGGCGAAGTGGAGCGTCTTGTTGCTTGGCTCAATACGACGAGCTCCGCCACCTTCAACATCGAGAAAGATCTCGTCGGCGGCTGCGCCTATGACGCTCACGGCAAGGCCATTTCTGAAGATGCGATGGCGAAAGCAATGACGGCCGATGTCGTCATGCTTGGCGCAGTGGGTGGCCCGAAATGGGACGATGTTCCTTATGAGGTTCGGCCCGAAGCTGGTCTTCTGCGGCTGCGCAAGGATATGCAGCTCTTCGCCAATCTGCGGCCGGCGATTTGCTATCCGGCGCTCGCAGAGGCTTCGTCGCTAAAACGCGAGCATGTAGAAGGCCTCGATCTGATGATCGTGCGGGAGCTGACCGGCGGCGTCTATTTCGGCGAACCGAAGGAAATTGTCACATTAGAGAACGGGCAAAAGCGTGCCATCGATACTCAGATCTATACGACAGGGGAAATTGAACGCATCACCCGTGTCGCTTTCGAGCTGGCGCGAAAACGGCGAAACAAGCTCACCTCATCTGAAAAACGGAACGTTATGCGCTCCGGCGTTCTCTGGCATCAGGTCGTCTCCAAGGTCCATCGCGAGGAATTTTCCGATGTCGAGCTCAATCACCTGCTCGCGGATAATTGCGCGATGCAGCTCGTTCGCGCACCGAAGCAGTTCGACGTCATCGTGACGGATAATCTTTTCGGCGATATGCTCTCCGACGAGGCCGCCATGCTGACCGGCTCGCTCGGCATGCTGCCATCGGCGTCCCTTGGCGCGCCGGATAGCGCTGGCAAACGTCCGGCCCTTTACGAACCTGTGCATGGCAGCGCGCCCGACATTGCCGGAAAAGGCGTCGCGAACCCGATCGCAATGATTGCAAGCTTCGCCATGGCTCTGCGTTACTCGTTCAATATGGGCCAGGAAGCCGACATGGTTGAGAAGGCCATCGCGAATGTCCTCGATAAAGGACTGCGCACCGGCGACATCATGCAGGAGGGAATGCAACAGATGTCAACGGCCGGTATGGGGGAAGCCGTCCTCAGCGAAATGGAAGCTCTTGCGGCGTGAGACGCGGTCGGAACAATCCTGCTCAAAGCGAAGTGCGCCATAGCTGGCATAGGTCATAATGCCGGGTGTGAAGGCGATCGCTGTCCGGCTATATGAGAGAGGCAAGTGGGGCGATGACAGATCATTTTAGTGTCATCGGGTTTAAAGCCAGTTCTGCGGAGGAGTTGGCGGAATTGGTCAGTAAGCTGCCCGATACCGGCGCTTACTCACAGCCTTGCGGTCCCGGTTACTATTATCGCTGGCAGTCCGATAGCGGATCGGAGCTTTGGGTTCATCTCGCCAAGGAAATTGCGGGCGAGGAAGAAAAACTATCCATCGTTGGCGTCACCCCTTTTTTTCATGGTCAGGGCCGCGTTCCCGTACGCGTTATGAAAAAACGCCAAAGACCGAATGATAACGCTTTTGAGGGCGCCGTCTTCGTGGAAGTCCAGCCCGGACCTCGTCCCCATCAATGCGCCACCGTCGCTCTCCTGGATCTCGTCGATTATGCCGTCTGGGCCAACCGCACCGCCCCGTTTCTGGCGCAGGCGCAAATCGCCGCCTTCCCTCACGAGATTTCTGTTTTTCCAAACGAAGAAGCGTTCGCAGCTTCCCAGGCTGAAGAAAAAGTCAAATTTGCCCCGGAGTCCTTTTTCGCGAGCGGACTTTTCTCCGCCTCGTCGGAGGCTGGCGGCCAGGCTGTTTTTCATGACCCGAGCGCCGAGGAGTTCAACGCATCGGCCCGCGCTTTCTTTAGCGGCCGCGTACTATCGTCCGAGAAGCGATCCAACAGTGTCAATGGGCAAGCTTTTCACACTGCGCTCGTCAAGACCCTTGGCGGGACCATCGATATTGTCGCTGACGAACGCCTTGTCGGTACAGCTCTGCCCGCGGACTCCATCATACAAGGTGAATTCTGGCTCTGCGCAAGGCTGATTGAAAGGAACGGTCACGCATAGTGGCCCTACCGAATAACAGCTGTTCCTTGACCTGGAGCCTAATCCGTCCTGATAGAATCAGGGCGTCGGCTCTAATCCATTGTTTAGAGCAGGATGCGTTTAATCAGAGTCGACATCCTGCTCTATCTTTTGCTTTACACCGGACATCCGTCCGGTGCGTTTGCCCAGTTGAGCGACGCTTGTCTGGTCGCGATCAGCAAGCATCGCTCCGTGGGCCCCAGAGTGCCATGCAGATAGAAGACGCTGTGGGGTAAGCGTTTCCGATTATTCGCCCGATGCTCTAGTCGCGCTTTCTGAGCGGCGAACCGGTAGCCACTTCGCCTGAAAGCGCTATAAATGGAGCATTCCGGACAAAGCACCCCGGGGAGGGTAAAAGCCACGCCTATGCGATCTTTGGGGCCTGCACAAAGCACAACACTTACAATCCTTACCGGCACGGCCGGCGCTGTGTTGTTTTTTGCGCTCGATTTTCCTGCCGCCTGGCTCACCGGCAGCATGATCGCTGTAAGCGCGCTTGTCCTCGCAAAAGCGCCGCTATCTATGCCGGAGGCATTGCGCCAAGTCGTTTTTCTGCTTCTCGGCATCTCAATCGGATCCGGCTTTGACGCAGATCTCATTGCTGGACTGGTGAAATGGCCAATCAGCTTGGCGATTCTTGTCGTAACCGTTGCCGCCATCATCTTCGCCTCGGTCATATTTCTTGTCGAGAAAGGTCAATGGAGTCGTTCAACAGCCTTTTTTGCCTCCATTCCCGGTGCGCTCTCCTATGTTCTCGTCATGTCGATGCGAAGCACGGCCGACACACGGCTTGTCGTCCTTTCGCAAATGCTGAGGCTGACAGCACTTCTTTTTCTCTTGCCATTGATTGTCACGCTTTCCTTTGAGCCGCCGCCTCTGCCCGTCACGCCGATAGGCAGCTATTTCGGCGTTTTCGCTGAAATACTGGTCGGGGGAGCGCTCGGCTTCTTGCTTGAGCGGATCAAATTCCCGGCGGGAATGCTGTTCGGCGGCATGATTGTCGGCGCAGTTTTTCATTTGACCGGTACGATATCCGGGCAAATGCCGCCTGCCGTCCTCATCCCTTGTCAGATCCTGTTGGGATGCTTCATTGGTTTGCGTTTCATCGGCACCGAATTGAGCTTTCTGAAGAAGGCTCTGATGCCTTCCTTCGGAGCCCTTCTGATTTCGCTGTCTTTATCGCTGATCGCGGCTCTGCTTGTCGCCTGGAGCCTTCGCCTGCCGCTTGGTCAAGTCATTGTCGCTTTCGCACCCGGCGGTCTGGAGGCAATGGTTATTCTTGCATTCATCCTGGGGCTCGACCCTGCCTTCATTGCCGTACATCAGCTTGCCCGCTTTCTGGGTCTGGCGCTCATGCTGCCATTGATCGCCAAGCTCTTCTTGCCGAACGAAAAAGCGGGCTGAGCCGAGCCCAAACGCGCAACCCGCCTTCGCCATCAAAATTGATGTGCTGCGCAAAAAAGGGTGGAAACCATTTCGATTTGAGATGGTCTCGTCCGATGCTTACCTGAAAGACACAGCCTTAAGCTGAGTTATCGTGAAAAAACAATCAGGAATTGCGAATCAGCCATCATCTGGTCACACTCCGGACCATGCAGACTCTGGAGATCGGATGTGCTTAACCTCACCGATGTAGAACGGCGGATTCTAATTAATCAGTCGCGTATTCTGGCTGCCCTCTATCCGCTGGAAGCGTCAGAGTTTGAGCGGGCTATCAAAATTTTGTCCGAGGGCTACCAGGAAGGCTATCAGGAAATTGTCCTGCACGGCCTCAAGCCGTCTTTCACCAAAGAAGAGATGAATTTCGTCTACCAGGTTCTGGAGATGTACGACTGGCTCCAGAAATCCTATTATGCGCTAACATTCGAACAGAAGCTTCAGCTCAAAGAGCAAACCCTGATTTTTCCCGGCTTCTGTCCGGAAACAGAGTCCAGTCACATCGCTTATGCAACATTTCTACTGGAGAATCTGGACCGCTTCTCTTACGTCGAGGTCAGAAAGCCACTTCATGCCCCGCAGCCGATGCATGACGTCTATCATGAAATGCTCAAGGGCCTGGCCGACTTTGGCGGAGACTTTTTGACGGTGTCTCAACTCAAAGCCATTATCGATTATATATCCGTGGTCAAATCGACAACGGTCGAAAGTCACAGGGCTGAACGGCAAGTCGCCTAGATCAACCCGCGTTTAGGTGGAATCACCAAAACGCAGGAAAGTTGATCTATTTTAAACAGTTAGGGCAACTGCCCGCGTCCGTTTGGACGCGCGTTGCTCTAGATCCCAAGAACCATTTTTTCCGTCCGGTGACTTTTTAAGAATGTAATTTGAAGCGTGTCCATCGCTCCAAATGCATAGAATACGCTTCCACGCCTATCGCAAATCTAACACTAGAGTATGTTCAGTTTAACCAGAGTCATGAACACGCTCTAACTTATTGTTTTGTCGCATTTTCGGACGGAAAACCGGTTCCCACTTTTCCTGAAAATGTTCTAAGTCTCGCTGATGGCCCGGCGGCTTTTCGAAGTTCCGCAACATGTTCCGCAAATCTCTGATCTGCGAGCGAGATCGATTTGTCTCCCAGAAGATGCCCGCATTTCTCGCACTCAAAGACACTCGCAACCGCGCGCATACGGCGCTTTTCGCGCCATTCGAGGACGCCTATGACAGGTGCTATCACTGGCGTAACTAAAGCGTGTCGCGGCGAATGGTATTCACCGGAACGCTTTAGTTGTTTGTTTTAGCGTGTCTTTTGTCCCAAAACCGGTGCCCACTTTTGGGAGACACGCTGCAGGATCAACGCTACGCTGCCCGCAATGAGCGCGGGAACATACATAAAACCAGGAATTTTTCGCCAAGTCTGGGCCATACGCATAGGCTAGATCAACCCTCGTTCAATTGGAATTACTTGAACGAGGTCAAGTTGATCTATTTCAATAAGTTAGCGCAACTGTCCGCGACCATTTGGACGCGCGTTGCGCTAAGCGGATCTCACAATACGATGCAAAGCAGTTTAGCATGATAGTTGTGGCGTCACACTTTTAAGTCTATCAGCCGCGCTAATATCAAAACTCGCATAAGGCATTGTCGTAAAAAGGCCTGAGCATCTGAGCGTTGCCCGCGATCTCGATGAATAATCCACGAATCTAATGACAGGTCTCATTTGAGTGTGCGTAATCCCACTGCCTGCGCTGGCTGGCGAGATAGGCAAGTTCGCTATTCAGCAATCGAAGATACTTTGTGAGCTCGCCGACCCGGCGGATATCACCCACCCGAAGCCAGATTGCGCGTTTCATCTTCGATTTTTCGTAATCAGCTACGACTTGCTCAATTCGACTATTGATGCGTTCGATCTGCGCATTGGGATCGCAATTTATGTTCGACATTGCGAGTCTCCTTTCGTCACTACGGCTATCACCCATATTTCTGTTAGACGTTTGAAAGCCGCATTTGGTTTTATAACAACTGAGAAGACAATTTATTCACGCCATAAGTTCCACGATGGGTCAGAATGCCGACTGACCTCGCAAAATTGTGTATACCGACTCAACAACAGCGAATTTTACTAAAGCGTGTCGCGGCGAATGGTATTCACCGGAACGCTTTAGTTGTTTTGTTGTAGCGCGTCTATTGTCCCAAAACCGGTGCCCACTTTTGGGAGACATGCTGTAGAAGTTGCCGTTTTCCCTCTATGCTTTTGTTCGTAATAAAAAATTTGATGCTATGGCAAATGCGCGCGAATTGCCAAAAACGCTCTCATCCACACAATTAAAGAGCATCGAAACATATATGATTCGCAATTAGGGGGAATGCGGATCGCAAAATTACGACGATTAAAGCTTCCGCAACAAGACCGTTTCGGTCGAATGATCGGCGCATTTATTTAAAATCAGTGCGGCGCGCTGGCGGGTCGGCAGGATATTGTCTTTCAAATTCTTCATATTGATGCGCCGCCAGATCTCCAGGGCCGTCTGTTGCGCTGTTTCGTCGGAAAGACTGGCATAGCGGTGAAAATAGGCGTCACGATGCTGGAAGGCGGTCTGACGCAGCCGGTGAAAGCGGGTGACGTACCACTGCTCGATCACCTTTGGTGCGGCGTGGATATAGATCGAAAAATCGAAGAAATCCGACACGAACGGGATCGCCTCGCCATTTTTCGGCAATTTGGCCGGCTGAAGAACATTCAATCCTTCGACAATCAGGACATCGGGGCGGTCAACGACGATCGACTCGCCGGCTCGGATATCATAGTCAAAATGCGAATAAACCGGCGCTCGCACGTTTGGCCGCCCCGCTTTGACGTCAGCCATAAATTGCAAGAGCGCCTGTTGATCGAAGCTCTCGGGAAAGCCTTTCCGGTTCATCAGCCCGCGCTCTTCAAGCACCGCGTTCGGCAGAAGGAAACCGTCGGTCGGCACGAGATCGACGCTGGGATGATGCGGCCAACGGGCAAGCAGAGCCCGCAAGACGCGCGCCGTGGTGCTTTTGCCGACGGCGACACTCCCGGCTATGCCGATGATGAACGGCATTTTGCCATCGCGTTTGCCGAGAAAGGCATTGGTTTGCGAATGCAGTTTTTGCGCAGCGGCGACATAAAAATTCAGGAGCCGCGACAATGGCAGATAGATATCCTCCACCTCGTCGGCGGAAATACGGTCGATGACGCCGGAAAGCTGCTCGATTTCCTCTTCACCGAGCGTCATGGGCGTATCGGCGCGCAGCCTCGCCCACTCTTCGCGGCTAAAAATGCGATAGGGGGAAAATTCGAGATGGATACGTTTGCGTAGTCTTTCGAGCATTTAGATCATCTCTGCGATGTCGGCCGGGACGCCTTTTCTGTCAGTCCGGATTGGCCCATGCGATCTTCGAGCACGGCAAGCACCTCAGCAAGAGCGACGCCGCGCGACTCAAGCAGTACAAGCAAATGGTAAAAAACGTCAGCTGCTTCATTTTTCAATGCTTCGTTATCCTCGCCAAGTGCGGCAATAATCGTCTCGACCGATTCTTCGCCAAATTTGCGCGCGCATTTCGCCGGGCCGCCATCAAGCAGCTTGCGGGTGTAGGAATTGTCGCTTGAGGCACGACGACGGGCGGCAATCGTTTCAGCGAGGGAGGATAATGTGTCTTTGGCCATAGACGGCTCGGATTAATTCACGCGTTTTCGCTGCTAGTCTTAGCGGAGTTCTGCAAAAAAATCATCTAAAGCGTGTCGCGGCGAATGGCATTCATCGGAACGCTTTAGTTGTTTGTTTCAGCGTGTCTTTTGTCCCGAAACCGGTGCCCACTTTTAGGAGACACGCTGTAGTGGTTTCGTTGCCGACATAAAATAATTCACGCTGCAATCGTCGTTAAGGCTCCATTGTCCGGAGAGAGGTTCAAAAACCAAACCTTGTTCCTGATTTGGAGATAAGCCTACGTCGGTTAGCATTTGCCGCATTTCATGCGGAGTAACGAAACGACGCCATTGATGTGTACCTCTAGGAAGCCAGCCGAGGATATACTCAGCAGCAACGATCCCGAATGCAAAGGACTTCGCAGTACGGCTCAAAGTTGACAGAATCAAAAGGCCGCTTGGCTTCACCAATGCCGCACAGCTTTTCAAGAACTGAACGGCATCCGGCACATGTTCAATGACTTCCAGAGCAAGCACGCAGTCGAATTTACGCCCTGCCGATTCAATATCTTCAGAGGTCGCTGCTAGATATTCGATTTGTAAATTCTGTTTTTCAGCGTGATCGCGCGCAGCAGCTATACTCTCTGGAGAAGGATCGATCCCAGTAACCTGCGCGCCAAGCCGCGCGAGCGGTTCGCAAATCAAACCGCCTCCGCAGCCGATATCCAGAACGTCCAGACCCGCTAGTGAGCTCTCGCCGGCGTTTCGGCCGGTATGCTGCTTCAAGATCTCATGGCGAATATAGGCAAGTCGAGCAGGATTTATCCGATGCAAGGGGGCGAACTTGCCATTTGGATCCCACCATTCATCCGCAATGGCGCCAAACCGCTGCACTTCAGCATTATCCACAGCTTTAGTCATCGAAGCTCCCACTGCTCTAAGCGTTTTTCTAAGTGTTCAACGCCTGCCCATTGAGATAGCCGCCCTTTCGTTTGCCGAAATCATTTGCAGACTTTATAACCGCACCGCAGAGCAATTACCAATTCGGTTGGTCCGGGGCAGCCGTTATAAATGGTCGCGGAAATAAACAGGATCTCAAAGCAGACAGCTTGAAGAAAGTCTTGTCAGTCGAGTTACGGGACGAGCTACCACATGGCCCTTCTGGTGATGAAATTTGGAGGAACGTCCGTAGCCGATCTCGACCGGATCCGCAATGTTGCTTTGCATATTAAGCGCGAGGTCGAGGCAGGTCACCATTGCGCCGTTGTCGTATCCGCGATGGCCGGTCATACCAATCAGCTTGTGGAGTGGACCCGTCAAGCATCGCCTCTTTATGATGCACGCGAATATGACGTCGTTGTCGCATCAGGTGAGCAGGTGACCTGCGGCCTTCTTGCGATCGTCCTCAGGTCGATTGGCATCCCTGCAAGATCGTGGCTTGGCTGGCAGATCCCCATCCAGACTGACAACGCGCATAGCGTCGCACGTATTGCGGACATTCAAGCAACACAGCTCCGGGAGCGGCTCAGAGAGGGTGAGGTTGCTGTCATTGCGGGATTTCAGGGGATTAGTCCGGACGGATTGATTACGACGCTGGGCCGCGGCGGATCGGATACCAGCGCCGTCGCCGTCGCCGCGGCCTTGGAAGCAGATCGTTGCGATATCTATACCGATGTCGATGGGGTCTACACGACAGATCCCAAAATCGTTCCCAAAGCCCGCAGGCTGGAAAAAATTTCCTATGAGGAAATGCTAGAAATGGCGTCGCTCGGTGCGAAAGTCCTTCAGACGCGATCGGTCGAACTTGCTATGATTCATAAAGTTCCGGTTCAGGTTCGCTCCAGCTTTGATTCCCCTGACGCTTGGCCTGCTGCCAGTTCGAAGGGCTCGGTCCCCGGGACGTTGGTTTCTGACGAGGAAGATATCTTGGAACAACATATAGTAAGCGGAATTGCCTACGCTAAAGATGAGGCAAAAGTCACGCTGCTTCGCGTCGCAGATAAGCCCGGCGTTGCTGGAAGGGTCTTCGGGCCCCTGGCGGATGCGAATATCAATGTCGATATGATTGTGCAGAATGTCTCCGATGATGGCCGCTTTACTGATTTGACGTTTACCGTGCCGGCCGCGGATTTGGATCGCACCATCCAGGTTATCGAAACTGCTAAAGATCAAATTAGTTACTCAGATTTACGCGGAGCCACAGATATAGTAAAAGTCTCGGTTATCGGCGTCGGTATGCGAAGCCATGCGGGTGTTGCTGCCCGAATGTTTCAGGCTCTTGCAGAAAAAGGTATAAATATTGAGGCAATCTCGACCTCAGAGATTAAGATAAGTGTATTGATTGATGCGGTTTATGCTGAGCTCGCGGTACGCACGCTTCATTCACTTTACGATTTGGATGCGGCTTAAATATCGCTAGCTCTGACATGACTCAAAAAAAATTTACGCACCACGAGGTCAGCTTACGAAATGCTGATGTGGGAGGGACCAGGCGCATGCCCTGGACATCAAGTGCACCGCGAGTGCTGTTGAGACAGTTGCGCGAAGTCATGGCCAGACCAGGTGTCGGTCAGGCCAAACATGATGACATTCAAGCGCGCCTCGATCGTATTGTGCGGCTGATCGCGGCAAATATGGTTGCGGAGGTCTGCTCAATCTATGTGCGCCAGACAGAGGGGGCTTTCGAGCTTTTTGCAACTGAAGGGTTGCGCAGAGAAGCGGTACACAACACCCATTTGAAAGCAGGTGAAGGCCTGGTCGGTCTCGTCGCCCGCAGCGGAGATCACCTGAACCTGCCCGATGCGCAAGCTCATCCTGCTTTTTCGTACCGGCCAGAAACAGGAGAAGAGGTCTACCAGTCATTCCTTGGAATGCCGATCGTTCGCGGTGGGCGAACAATTGGTGTCCTTACCGTTCAGAATGCCATTGCTCGAACCTATTCGGAAGAAGAAGTCGAGGTTCTCCAGACGATCGCGATGGTAACCGGCGAAATGCTTGCTGGATTATTGGAGAGCCTTGATGAAGATGCTGAGACGAGACGGAGCCAAAGCGTAACCGTTAAAGGCATGGCAATGTCTGAGGGCATCGCCCTCGGACATATCGTTCTTCACGAGCCGCGCGTCACCGTCACGAAACTGTTTGCCGAAGATGTTCAGGCCGAACAGGCCCGGCTTGATGCTGCATTGGCAAATTTGCGTGAAACCGTCGACGCGATGCTCTCTGATAACGAAATCGCGCGCGGAGGCGAACATCGTGATGTTTTGGAAGCTTATCGGATGTTCGCGCATGATCAGGGCTGGGTGCGCCGTCTTCACGAGGCGATCGCGGCAGGGCTGACTGCCGAAGCCGCCGTTGAGAAAGTCCAAAGCAATCAGCGCGTTCGGACGACTCGCCAGGGCGACCCCTTTTGGCGTGAGCGCCTCCACGATCTTGAAGATTTGTCAAATCGCCTTTTGCGCTTTTTGACCGGTCGCGCTGGTACCGCCGCCGCGGATGCCGAACTGCCGCGTGACACGATCCTGGTTGCGCGAAGCATGGGGCCAGCTGAGTTGCTCGATTATGACCGCAAGCGCGTCCGAGGGCTGGTGCTTGCTGATGGTGGGACTTCGAGCCATGTTGCAATCGTTGCAAAAGCGCTAGGCATTCCAGCGATTGGCTATGCCGGCGACGTATTAGAGGAGGTGGATCCTGCTGATCCCGCCGTTCTCGATGCGGATACGGGCACTTTTCACGTAAGGCCCTCGCTGGAGGTCATTCGGGCCTATGCAGACAAAGCCCGCTTTCGTGCAAGGCGGCAGGCACAATATGAAAAATTACGCGAAACGCCGGCAATAACGAAAGACGGGCAGCGTATATCGCTACAAATAAATGCAGGCCTTCAAGTCGATATTCCGCATCTGAAGCAGTCTGGAGCGGACGGTATCGGTCTATACCGGACGGAACTTGAATTCATGGTCGCTTCAACGTTTCCTAGAATTCAGCTTCAAACAGACATGTACAGGCGCATCGTCTACGGCGCTGGCGATAAGCCCGTTGTGTTTCGGTCTTTAGATGTTGGCGGTGACAAGATCCTGCCATATCTTCAAGCAATCCCGGAAGAAAATCCGGCCCTTGGGTGGCGGGCAATCCGAATCGCGCTTGACCGGCCGGGCTTATTCCGAACGCAAATCCGGGCCTTGTTGGCGGCTTCGGCTGGACGCGAGCTTAAGCTGATGCTTCCGTTTCTGACTGAAGTGTCAGAATTCGTGGATGCCCGCAAGCTGATCGAAAAAGACCTTGCACATCTAAGACGCCACCATAAGCCAGGTCCTTCCAAGATCACTCTTGGAGCCATGGTCGAAGTTCCTTCGATGCTTTGGCAGTTGGATGACTTGCTCTGTCGTGTTGATTTCATCTCCGTGGGCAGCAATGATCTTTTGCAGTTTATGTTTGCGGCCGACCGGTCAAATAATCGCGTGAGCGGGCGTTTCGATGCGCTATGCCCTGCGGCGTTGCGCGCCCTGCGCCATATTGTTGTTATGGCGGAAAAGCATAACGTACCCGTCACACTCTGCGGTGAGATGGCCGGACGGCCGATCGAGGCTCTCGCATTGATCGGTTTGGGATATCGATCAATCTCAATGGCGCCTGCATCGATCGGACCGGTTAAAGCGATGGTTCTTGCAACCACAGCCAGTGAGATCCAGCGCTATATTCTTGACTTAATGGACCATGGGCGCGAAGACATTCGCCAACGCCTCACCGATTTCGCTCGCGCGCACGATATTCCGGTTTAGCGGAGTTCATCTTATTTCTTCCGAAATGTGACGGCTTCGGTCACTTGCCGGACGATGCAACAATGCGGTGTCATTTCTACCAAGATAATACGATGTCGAAAGACTCCTGAATTTGAACCATGACAACAGTTCCAAAAGAAAAGCTCGACATGCTGATCGGGCGTTGGGAAGCGGTACAGAAGCAACTTGCAGAAGGTCCTGATCAAGAGACATTCATCGCGCTTTCAAAGGAATTCTCTGAGCTTGATCCTGTTGTCGGGATTATTCGGGAGTTGCGTGAAGCTGAAGATGAGCTTGATGGTTTGCGCTCGATTTTGAACGATCCGGAGTCGGACCAGGAAATGATCGATCTTGCTCATGAAGAAATGCCGGCATTAGAGGAGCGGGTCGAAAATCTTATTTATGAGATTAAAATCGCCCTCATTCCAAAAGACTCTGCTGACGAAAAGAGTGCAATCGTTGAGGTCCGCGCCGGAACAGGAGGAGAGGAAGCCGCATTATTTGCAGGCGATCTTTTCCGAATGTATCAGCGTTATGCGGCCTTAAAGGGCTGGAAGGTTCAAATTATCTCCGAAAGCGAAACGGGGCGCGGTGGTTTCCGTGAAGTGATTGCCAATTTTAGCGGGCACAGCGTTTTTGCGCGGCTTAAATTCGAATCCGGCGTACACCGTGTTCAACGGGTACCGGAAACCGAAACCAGCGGACGCATTCATACTTCGGCAGCGACGGTTGCGGTTCTGCCTGAAGCAGAAGATATCGACGTCGATATTCGCGCGGAAGATCTTCGTGTCGATACAATGCGTTCGTCGGGAGCTGGCGGTCAGCATGTGAATACAACGGATAGTGCCGTTCGTATCACGCATCTTCCGACTGGTATAGTCGTGACGTCCAGCGAGAAATCCCAGCATCAGAATCGAGCGCGTGCGATGCAGGTCTTGAGAGCGCGTTTATTTGACATAGAGCGTAGCAAAGCTGAGGAAGCACGAGCAGCGGAGCGTAAGGGGCAGGTTGGGAGCGGCGATCGTTCACAACGTATCAGGACTTATAATTTCCCCCAAGGACGTGTAACCGATCACCGGATCAATTTGACACTCTACAACCTTCAGCAAGTGCTTCAGGGCGAAGGTCTTGACGAATTAGCCGACGCCTTGACGACTGATTTTCAGGCAAGCCAGCTAGCGGACATGGAAAGCTTGGCCAAAGCATAAGTTTATGAGCGTCCAGCAAAAGGTTGATAATACGAGTCTTGGTACCGTGCAAAACGCAGTCGAGGCGCTGACCCGCTGCTTTCAAAAAACTAATCTTGCGACACCTCTGCTTGATGCGCGGCTAATCGTTCGTGATGTCTGTGGCTTATCGCGTGAAAATTTTTTACTCAACCAAAACGGGTGGTTAACTCCAGACGAGACGACGAAAATAAAGCAGTTTTTAGACCGCCGACTTGCAAATGAACCCATTTCTCGCATTGCGGGCAAGCGCGAATTTTGGGGCCACGAATTTATCATTAGTCCATTTGTACTCGATCCGAGGCCGGATACTGAGACCCTCGTTGAGACTGTTCTGAATATCCTGCAGGCTGAAGGGCGTATGAGTGAGCGGCTGAGAATTCTCGATCTTGGAACAGGATCGGGCTGTATTCTTTTGTCTCTCCTGGCAGAACTGCCGAATGCTTGGGGCGTCGGGACTGATATAAGCTTTGAAGCAATATCGGTAGCAACGAAGAATGCTTTCTCTCTGGGCGTTTTTGAGCGTTCAGCATTTATTTGTACGAATTGGTGTGAAGCAATTTCCGGTCAATTTGATTTAATTGTTTCAAATCCTCCCTATATAAAGAGGGAAGATATTGCGGGCCTGAGGCCTGAGGTTCGTTGCTACGATCCGATGATAGCACTCGATGGCGGTATGGACGGTTTTGATGCGTACCGCCACATCGCAAGAGCATCAGCATCTCTAGCTAAAACGGGTGCGTGGATTGTGGTGGAAGCCGGATTAGGGCAAGCAGACGATATTATTAAGGTTTTTTGTGACAGCGGCTGTGTCTCGGTCTACGAGGACACGCTTATGTGTCAGGATTTAACGGGCATTAACCGAGTGGTTGCCATAAAGCGACAGACTGGGCTACGATAGTATGTCAGCCAAAAAAAGAGTTGGAAATTTCATTCGATCACGCTAGCGTTTGATGACGGATTCGAAAAAGCACGACGAGCGGAGATCTACAGCGCGTTCCATAATTGGTTTAACGCATGGTATTTGAGCTCCAGGTAGGTTGTTCGCTGCAAATCGGTTCATTTTCTGCGATTAAGGATTGGCTAAACCGCTTTACATATAGGCGATGAACGATCGCATTATGAGCAGGTTTCCTTGAGGCTATGCTAAATTCCCCGAGATCCATGACCAGGTTTTAATACTGGGGATGATACAAATTAAATCGGAAGTCTGAGCGGTAAAGCCAATTTGGAATTGGTCAATATCGAATTGACTGGGGCGAAGTGCGGCGGCTTCCGGACTTCTACCTCTTATGTGACTGACTTAAAAATAGATGGAGCCTATGAGGCAAGGACAGCAAAATAGACGCGGTAGAGGCCGTGGTGGCAATAACAACTCGAATACCAATCGTAAGCCACAGAATCCGTTATCCCGTAACTATGAGTCGAGCGGCCCTGACGTCAAAATTCGTGGCACGGCTTCTCAGATAGCTGAGAAATATTCGACCCTTGCACGTGATGCATCCTCTGCCGGGGACGTTATCATGGCTGAAAATTATCTTCAGCACGCTGAGCACTACAACCGCATCATAATGGCGGCTCAAGCCCAGTCGTCCCAGCCTGCGGCACATAATGGGACCGATGCCGCTCACGCTCTAAATGGCGCCCATCGGTCGAACCGGGATCTCAATGGCCCGCCGAAAGACCAGCCTCAGCCTTATGACGTCCAGCCGACTTTAACGGAGCAACCGCCGGAGACTCAGCCAGACATTCGTAATCAGAAGGCGGATGACCAACCTTTAATGGAAGAAAAACCTGCAAAGGATGGTGCATTGGCGAAGGAGGAAAAAAAGGAAACCGATAAAGGTCGGGCAAGTGGTGAGTCGGATCCTGGTCGTCGGCGCAGGAGACGATACACAAGCAGCAGCACCAATGGCGCGACTGCGACCGATATGAGCAATGACAAAGATAAATCTTCGGATGTTGCCGAAGACGGTCAGTCTGCAGATGAAGTCACAGCTCAATAAATTTTGACTATAGGCATCCAACGCCCTGTTGGCGAGCCCCACCCATTTGTTCGAAGTCAGTTAAATGAAATGTTGATTGTTTGTTGCATCTAGAATGTCGCCCGGACGAATCTCACCGCCCTCAATGACTTCTGCGTAAATACCCAAACACATATCCCCAAATATGCGCGTCAGTGTTGCCGGTATTATGGTATCCCGCTGGGCTGTTTGCGGATTGACATTGGTTGCTTCGCATCGGGTGGTCTCATCAAAGACTTTTAATCGGGCGGATCCCACGCGTATAATTTGGCTAACCCATTTTTTTTCTGCCCAAGCTTCAATGCCGTCGAAATAGATATTGGCCCGAAAACGCAGTGGATCGAGCGTTTGCCCAATTGCTTTTTCTAGCTTCGAAACTGATGCCAAATTGACCAAATGCACACATTTTGCCGAAACATCGGAGAAGCTGTGACCGGGCGATGAAACGACACGCGGCGCTCCCTTTAATTCATCCTGCATATAGCTTGCTAGAAACTGTTCGATCATTTGCCGTCCCAGCTTGGTATCCAGCGCCCCGCGCGTAATTTTTTTCCCGTCCCGATAGATAGATAGAATTTGGGTCTCATGATCAAACTGAGTATCCAACGCAGCCAGACGCTCATTTTTCATCAGCGTGAGAAAGTTTATTTTGGGGAGATGTTTGGGTTGATCCGGATCGAAACGGCTTGGTCCATTCTCGATGGCGTATGCCCGGTCCCAAGCAATCGTTTTTCCGGTTTCCAGAAAAGCTTGATCAAGCTTTTCGGGGCTAAAACCCTTCACCGGATAGCGATAAAGCGAAACAACCTTGATATCTGCCTGACTCATCGTTCTATTTTCCCAATGAATTAAAGCTTGATCATGCCCTCTTTTGTGTTGGAGCAGCAATCCTATATTAACTTTGGAAGACGCCATACTCGGGTCTTTTAATTCTTGATTTCGGGCGTGTCTGGACGTGCTTTTTAGGCGCTGGGCGCGAGCCATGGAGGAACGACATGAACTTTGAGAAATTTACCGAACGGTCACGGGGATTTTTGCAATCGGCTCAAGGACTGGCCATTCGTGAAGGCCAGCAACGCCTGACCCCGGAGCATCTGTTAAAAGTGCTGCTCGATGATTCGGAAGGGCTGGCGGCGGATTTGATTTCTCGAGCCGGTGGACGCCCGGGCGATGCGTTATCAAAGACGGAACAGGTCCTTGAAAAACTCCCTAAAGTCTCTGGCGCCGGCGCAGGGCAGCTTTACATGGCGCCGGCTCTGGCGAAGGTTTTCGATCAAGCCGAAAAGCTCGCCGAAAAAGCCGGCGACAGCTATGTCACTGTGGAACGCTTGCTCCTGGCGCTAGCTATGGAGAAAGAAGCTGAGGCGAGCCGCATACTTGCCGATGCAGGCGTGACGCCAGTAAGCCTAAACGCGGCGATCGATGACCTTCGCAAGGGGCGTACTGCCGATAGTGCATCAGCTGAGCAGTCCTATGATGCTCTGAAGCGCTATGCGCGCGATCTGACGGAAGAGGCTTCTAAGGGTAAACTTGATCCGGTTATCGGGCGCGATGAAGAAATTCGCCGCGCGATACAGGTGCTATCGCGCCGGACGAAGAATAATCCGGTTTTGATCGGTGAACCGGGAGTTGGCAAGACGGCAATTGCCGAAGGGCTGGCGCAACGGATCGTCAACGGCGATGTCCCGGAAAGCTTGAGGGAAAAGAAACTTCTGGCTCTGGATATGGGTTCGCTGATCGCCGGTGCGAAATATCGCGGCGAATTTGAAGAGCGCCTCAAAGCGGTTCTTCAGGAGATTTCGTCCGAAGAAGGAAAAATTATTCTTTTTATCGACGAGATGCACACGCTTGTCGGTGCCGGCAAGGCCGAGGGCGCAATGGATGCGTCAAACCTTCTAAAACCCGCACTTGCTCGCGGTGAACTGCACTGTATCGGTGCCACGACGCTGGATGAATACCGTAAAAATGTCGAAAAAGACGCCGCACTTGCCCGTCGTTTTCAGCCGGTCTTCATTACCGAGCCAACTGTCGAAGACACCGTTTCGATCTTGCGCGGCCTTAAGGAGAAATATGAACTGCATCACGGCGTGCGGATCACAGATAGCGCGCTCGTTTCCGCGGCAGCGCTATCAAATCGCTATATCACCGATCGTTTTCTGCCTGACAAAGCGATCGACCTAGTCGATGAGGCAGCGAGCCGTCTGCGAATGCAGGTGGACTCGAAACCGGAAGAACTTGATGAACTTGATCGCCGCTTGATCCAGCTCAAGATCGAACGGGAGGCCTTAAAGAAAGAAAACGATACGGCATCAAAAGACCGGCTGGACCGGCTGCAAAAAGAAATTGCCGAGCTTGAGGAAAAATCTCAAACGCTGGCGCGGCGTTGGCGCGACGAAAAGGATAAGTTGTCTTCCGCGCAAAAGATCAAAGAAGAGCTGGACGCTATGCGGATCGAGTTGGAACAGGCACAGCGTCAGGGCAATCTCGCCCGTGCAGGTGAGCTTGCCTATGGGATCATCCCCGATCTTGAGAAACGGCTTAAGGAGATGGAAGGGGGCAACGGCGCTGCAGCCGGACAAATGATGGAAGAGGCGGTGACGCCCGATCATATTGCTGGTGTCGTTTCGCGCTGGACTGGAATTCCGGTTGAAAAAATGCTCGAAGGCGAGAAAGAAAAACTGCTTCATATGGAGGACATGCTTGCCAAGCGCGTAATAGGGCAAGCAGATGCTGTCCGCGCGGTCGCTACAGCGGTGCGCCGTTCTCGAGCAGGATTGCAGGATCCGAACCGGCCAATCGGCTCGTTCATGTTTCTCGGGCCGACAGGTGTAGGAAAGACAGAACTAAGCCGGGCGCTCGCGGAGTTTCTGTTCAATGATGAACAGGCCATGGTTCGTATCGACATGTCCGAATATATGGAGAAACATTCCGTTGCACGGTTGATCGGGGCGCCACCCGGCTACGTTGGCTACGAAGAAGGTGGAGCGTTAACTGAAGCTGTCCGTCGTCGGCCGTATCAAGTTATCCTTTTTGATGAGATCGAAAAGGCGCATACAGATGTTTTCAATGTTCTACTCCAGGTGCTCGATGATGGCCGGCTTACTGATGGACAGGGCCGTACCGTTGATTTTCGAAACGCCCTCATCATTATGACATCCAATCTTGGGGCAGAATACCTTGTCCAGCACAGTGAAGACGAAGATACAGAAATTGTCCGTGCTCGGGTCGTCGCTACCGTGCGTGAACATTTCCGACCCGAATTTCTCAACCGTGTCGATGAAATTCTTGTTTTCCATCGTTTGCGGAGAGATCAGATGGCGGCAATCGCTGATATCCAGATCGCAAGATTGCAAAAGTTGCTGGACGAGCGCCATATCAAGCTACGGCTTGATGATGTCGCGCGCGAATGGCTTGCAGCTGAAGGTTATGATCCCGCCTATGGCGCTCGGCCACTAAAACGCGTCATTCAGAAAAATCTGCAAGACCCGCTATCCGAGTTGGTGCTGGAGGGCAAGATCAAGGATGGCGATACCGTGACGGTTTCGGCAACTGAGAGCGGTCTTGTTATCAATGGTGAAGAAGTTACGAGAGCGGCTGCCTAAAGCAACGCGCGTCCAAATGGACGCGCGTTGTTCTAGAGCCTTATCCGCTCCGACTGAATCGGAGCGTAGGCTCTAACCATATGTTTTACCACGCTTTCCGAGCGGCGAACCGGTATCCACTTCGCCTGGAAACGCTCTAGTATTCGATGGGTGCGCATTCCGACGCATCCGGCCACCCGTTCCGATCTGATCCGGCCACCAATTCC
>CAZMAC010000003.1:0-21815 GCA_964564085.1 uncultured Hyphomicrobiaceae bacterium | reverse complement strand
CGGGACTATGCGGCTTTTGCACGCGAAGGCTATGCGCGCAATCCGATCGTCTACCGGGCGGTGCGGATGATCGCGGAAGCCGCCGCGTCCGTGCCCGTGCGTCTGTTCGAGGCCGGCGCGGAGCAAACAGACCATCCGCTGCTTGATCTGCTCGCTCAGCCAAACGCCGCCGCCTGCGGTCCCGATATGCTGGAGGACTGGTATGGCTATCTCGTGCTGGCGGGCAATGCCTATATGGAGGCAGTCGGCGTCGGCGGGCAGCCGCGCGAGCTGCATGTGCTCAGGCCAGATCGGATGAAGATCGTGCCGGGTACGGATGGCTGGCCGGAGTCTTACGAATATAGCGCGAATGGGCTTACGACGCGGTTTCGCCAATCGCCGGAAGAGGGCGTGCGCCCGATCCTGCATATGGCGCTGTTTAATCCGTCGAGTGATTATTACGGGCAATCGCCGATCGAGGCAGCCAGCACGGCGGTCGATCTGCATAATGCCGCATCGAACTGGAACAAGGCGCTACTCGATAATGCCGCGCGTCCGTCCGGTGCGCTGGTCTACGCGCCCGATAGCGGTCATCTAACCGAGGAGCAATTTGCGCGGCTCAAGGCTGAGCTGGAGTCGAATTATCAGGGGGCGGCTAATGCCGGGCGGCCGATGCTGCTCGAAGGCGGGCTGGACTGGAAGGCGATGTCGCTCTCGCCGGCGGAGATGGATTTCATCGAAGCCAAACACGCCGCGGCGCGCGAGATTGCGCTGGCGCTGGGCGTGCCGCCGATGCTGCTTGGCATTCCGGGCGATAACACTTACGCGAATTACGCCGAGGCAAACCGGGTGTTCTGGCGTCAGACGGTTTTACCGCTGGCGACGCGGACGATGAAGGCGCTCTCCGGCTGGCTTGGGCCGCAATTTGGCGAGCGTGTCGAGCTGCGCCCGGCGCTGGACAAGGTGGATGCGCTCGCCGGCGACCGCACCGCGCTTTGGGATCGGATGAATCAAGCGGATTTCCTGACCGTCGATGAGAAGCGCGCAGCCGTCGGCTATGGGCCTCTCGGGGCGGACGGCTCAAACATTTAACGTCCCGCTATTGTCACAACGGCATGGCTTTGCTGCCTTGCCTTCGGTTCCGGAAAAACAAAAAGGCCGCGAGCGGGATCAGAAAATAAAACGCAGCCGAGGCCCAGAAATGCGTCACCATATCGATCCCGGTCTCGCTCATATACGCCTCGCCGACATAGCTATGGATCTCGCTGTAGAAAAACCAGCTTATGAGTACCATGATTGGATAAAGGGCGAATGCCGTCAGAGGCCGAATAAAAGCGAGTGTAATCGATAGGATCAGCACGATAAGTGCAAAAAACCATAAGACCTCCGGTCCAAAGAATTTGTCAGCAACTTCGGCATAAGCCGGTGTCGTCGTCATGAACAAAACAGCAGTTGCGGCAAATATTTGTTTGATTTTGGCCTTCATCGAATTTGTTTACCTAAGCTCGGTGAGCTCCGTAAGAATCGCTCATCTGTGAATTGCCTTAAGCTTTGCAAAGCTTGGAATAAGTTTACTCACCTATTCGGTTTAATTTTGGCAGCGATTGGGAGGTTCGATGTCAACGGCCTTCTCGGCTCGAAATCAAATACGGATCTTCCGGCCCGAGACGTCCCTGGCAGGCGGAATGCCGTTTCAACCCGAATGGGAGCCGGTTGCAAATCCTTATGCGGATCATAATGGGATGTTGCCGCTATACCGGGCGCGGTACGCGATCCGGCTGCCGCGCGTCCCGTATCGCTATCAGGCGGCCGTGACAGGGACTGCGCTGACGGTGGCTTTGACCGCGGTCGTCTCTTTAGGGATGACGGTCAAAATGGTCGGGCTCACACCTGACACGGGTGCGTTCTGGCTTTCCGCCTGGCAAATGGCCGCTCTGATCGCCGTACCTGCGCGATTTGTGTTGGCGCCGCTGATAACGAAAGCGATTGATCCTATCATAGAGCCGCCGGTTCAGCGATAAGGTTTCGACCATGCTGAACACCCTCCGCTTGCATATAAGCGATGTTGCGTGGGATAGAGATACCGCTTAATCCGGGCGCATAGCGCCAGCAAATGAGCGGATCAAACATGAAACTGAAGCGATTGCCCGCACGCTATAATGGGATCATTATGCCGCTGATCCTGTCGATATTCATGTCGGGGATCGTGTCATTCATTGCGACAGTGAAGAGCGTTGGTTTTGTCGATAATCTCGTCGGCCTGTGGCTCGGCGCATGGCAGATTTCCTGGCTGATCGCTTTCCCGACGCTTCTGGTGCTGCTGCCGATCGTGCGCAGGCTGGTTGCGCTGATCGTCGAGCCTGCGGGGCCGGCAAACTGAATTTGTCTCGGCGCATCCGGTATTATTCCGTGCGTCAGTTTCGTAATCCATCATAGGTCTACAATCTTGATATCTTCATCGAATTTGGCTGGCGGGCCAGAGCTGTCGCCGCCGTCCGCGGCTATGCGCGTGACACAAGACGGTGTTTTCGAGGGCTATGCGAGCCTGTTCGGCACAGAAGATCAGGGGCGCGACGTCGTGATGCCCGGTGCATTTCGGGCCTCGCTCACCCGGCGCGGTGCGGCTGGCATTCGGATGCTGTTTCAGCACGACCCGGCTGAGCCGATCGGTGCCTGGGAGACAATTCGCGAGAATGCGCGCGGGCTTTATGTCCGTGGGCGTCTTATTTGCGACGTAGCCCGTGCCCGCGAGATCCTCACATTGATCCGCGAAGGCGGCCTCGATGGGCTTTCCATCGGCTTTCGAACCAGGAAGGCTGTGCGCGATGCGCGGACCGGCCAACGCCGTCTTTATGAAATCGATTTGTGGGAGATTTCCATCGTGACTTTCCCCTTGCTGCCCGGTGCGCGCGTCAGCGCGGTGAAGGCAGCATGTTCCCTCCGCCCGGCTGCAAATGCGCTCGCCTCTTCCCCCAAAGGCTCAGAGCAGACCGCTTCGCGGCTCCCGCGGCTATCCGCCCAACGCGCACCCCCCGCGCGGCGCGAAGCCTCAGCCGGGCGGGGGACCCTGCCGATTGCATGAGACTGCATTGTGTTTTTTTTGGATGAGAAACAACGGCTGTTATTCGGGGCATCGCTTATAGGCTGGACGACCTTCCTGATTTTCGTCCGAGCCTGAATAGCTGATCGTCATTTCGCTATTCGCTTGGAGGGTCAACTCGCCGTTGAAGTTTCGGATTCCGCCTTCATTCCGGCAAGCCGCGCTGACCCTGAGCTTGCCATTGTCCATCCATTGGCCAACGTCTTCACATGGGGGGCCGTCGCCGAAAAGAAAATGATTTTCTGCGATCTCGATATGTGGTCCTTCAGCCCAGGGTTTAGGCTCCTGACAAGAGGCATACTGATCAACAGGCATCCAAACACCGTAGAAGTCTGAGGCTTTGTCCGCGGCGCTGCTTTGGCTTGCGCTCAATGCGGTCAGTAGGAGCAGGGAAATCAGAATGGTCATACGGCGTCCTATTATGATTTGATATGGCATTGCAGGAAACGGCTGAAACCGCCTCATCTATCAAGACCAAGGGCGTCTCTTGCCGTTTTGGCTATCCTGTCCCTGGGGAGAACGACGCTGTCAAGAAGACCGGAACCGGAAAGGATCTGGTTTCTGCGCTGCGCCGGGCTTCCGTGAAAATTGAAATTGTTGAAATTCGTGCTTCCCATCTCGGAGAACATCGTCGCCAGAGTCTTTTCCGATGATTTCACCGTATCAATGCCTCTGCTCTTTGCCAGATACCAGCCCGCACCATTGTCAGCGCTAAGCTCATATTCGACGGACCAGCTGGACGAGAAATTATTCTTGAACTGTAATATATGCCCCCATTCATGGGCGATTACGGCGACAACCGGCAACGCGCCTGACTGGCGATATTTGTGAAACAGCTCGGCGATCAGCGTCTTTCCAAGCAGCACGGTGCCATCCGGTTTTGCGGGGTCGTAAGGTTCCGGTGTGGCCAGAGCATTTGGCGCTGCGCTGTCATTGTAGAATAGGAGCGTCGGACTGACGTCAAACATTTGCTCAAGATTTCTTACTTCTTCTTTGCAGAAGTCGTCGAGTCCATCAATTCCCGATGAACGTGTCGGTTCCTCGAGAACGCCGATGCCCTTTGCGGCGCGAAGCCAGCAACCTTGATAGTTCGGTTCGGCATAACTCGTCCCGGACAGTTGTGTTGCCAGACAAGCGCCGAGAGACATTTGGCAAAATCTTCGGCGTGACCAGAAATGTTTACAACGGCTACTCACAGTTTCGCCCCAACTTTTCTGAAATTAATGAATAACCCCAAGCCTATTTCAAAATAAAAAACAGCACAACTTCATCCCAGACAGATCGATCAACCAATGAGGCTTATATGACCGACTATACTGCTCCCGCTGAGTGGGAGAACAAGGCCGCACGGCCGCAATCCGCTGAAATCAACGACAGCTATGACGGCTTTCTGCACGCTTTCGAAGCGTTCAAGGAAACCAATGACGAACGGTTTGCGCAGATCGAGCGGCGCATGGCTGCCGATGTTGTGACCACGGACAAGCTGGACCGGATCAACCGGGCTCTGGATGAGTATAAGGCCACGGTCGATCAGCTCGTCCTGAAGGCCTCGCGCCCGCAGCGTGGTGGGGGCCATGCCCAGGCAAGTATGGCAGCGTCCGAGCATAAGAGCGCATTCGACGGCTATATGCGCCGCGGCGAGGCAATGAATTTGCGCCGTCTTGAAGAAAAAGCCTTGTCCGCCGGCTCTGACGCCGATGGCGGCTATCTTGTTCCTGAGGAGGTCGAGGCCGGCGTGATGCGCGCCCTGCGCGAAGCCTCGCCGATCCGCGCTATTTCCGGCATCCGCCAGGTCTCTGCCAACACTTACAAAAAACCCTTCGCCATAACCGGGGCGGCAACCGGCTGGGTCGCCGAGACCGGCACGCGCGCGCAGACCAACTCGCCGACGCTGGCCGAGCTGGCTTTCCCGACAATGGAGCTTTACGCCATGCCGGCGGCAACGCAGACGCTCTTGGAAGACTCTGCCGTCAATATCGACGAATGGGTCGCCGAGGAAGTGCGTATCGCCTTTGCCGAGCAGGAAAATGCGGCCTTCGTTTCAGGAGACGGCGTGAATAAGCCGCGAGGCTTCCTTGACTACGACAAGGTCGCAGATGCGAGCTGGTCCTGGGGAAATATCGGTTATCTGACGACGGGTGTATCCGGCGATTTCCCGGCAAGCGCTGCCGCGGACACGCTGATCGATCTGGTCTACACGCTCCGCTCGGCCTATCGCGCGAATGCGCATTGGGTTATGAGCCGTTCGACGCAAGCCGAGATCCGCAAGATCAAGGACACCGAAGGCAATTATATCTGGCGTCCGGGCGAGCAGGCAGGGCAGGGCGCAACGCTGATGACGTTCCCGATTGCCGAAACGGAAGATATGTCGGAGATCGGCCCTGACAGCTATTCGATTGCTTTCGGCGATTTCGGACGTGGTTATCTTGTGGTTGACCGGCTCGGCCTTCGCATCCTTCGCGATCCTTTCTCCGCCAAGCCCTATGTGCTGTTCTATACGACCAAACGTGTCGGCGGCGGCATGCAGGATTTCAATGCGATCAAATTGCTGAAGTTCGGCACTGCTTAAAGCCAGATCAAAAAGCTCTCGATATTCGTGATTTTTACAGCAACTAAGCAGTCATCCTTATGTAATCGGGCAACATCTGCCATAGTTTTGCTTAAATTCACTGTGTCGAATCGCACAAGCTAAGAAATATTATCTATGCTGGCGTACTACCAATTGGGTTGAAGATCAGCGTATATCTCCTTGATTTTCGTATTATAACTTTCAGGTTATGAGATGATTTTCGCGGGCTGCTCGCAAGAAGCTTTTTTGTGCTTTCAGGAACTATACGCAGAATCCCAATGCTAGGCCCGGCTCCGTTTTTTTGTTTCTCTAAAATTGTCCAAGGCGTTCATAGAACGAAAGCGACAAAATAGGCGCTGCCCCCTAGCGCGAAGGCCCAGCCCAGGGCCGAGGCCGCGACGCCCTCCCCCGTCGCGGCCTCACTCATTGGAGCACTTTTCACGAAAAATAATCAGGCTTTTCCCCTTGCGGGAATGCCCCGCGCCCTACGCCCTTTCTTCTTGGAAGTTGCCTTATGCCCCTCATTCTGACAGCCGGCCCATCGGTCGAGCCGATTTCGCTCGAAGAAGCCAAGCTTCATTGCCGTGTCGATGGCGACACCGAAGATATTCTGATTTCCAGCCTGATCCTGGCGGCCCGTCTGCATATTGAACGTTGCCTCGATCTGGCGCTGGTGAGCCAGAGCTGGTCGCTCTATATCGACGAATGGCCCGATGCGGCTTTCGTCGAGCTGCCGCTCAGTCTGCTGATCAGTCTTGATGCAGTTCGGCTTTATAGCCCGAGCGACACGTTTGTGACCCTTGACCCGGGTCTGTTCGCAGTCGATGCGGTCTCCCGACCCCCACGCCTCGCACGCCATGAGGGGCAAAGCTGGCCTATCCCCGGCCGCAGCGTCAATGGTATCGAGATCGCCTTCACGGCCGGATATGGCGCGACGGAAGACGATGTGCCAATGCCGGTGCGCCTTGCCATAAAGATGCTCGTTGCGCATTGGTATGAAGCCCGCGAGCCTGTCTTGTTCGGTGAAACAGCGGACCCGGTTCCCTCAACCGTTGCCAGTCTGATCGCGCCTTACCGGAGCGTAAAGCTATGAGCCGGCGGGTCGGCAAGCTGCGTCACCGGCTGACAATTGAGCGGGGTGTCCGCATTACAGACGAGGGCGGCGGTGCGAGCCTCGTTTGGGAACCGGTCGACGACGTCTGGGGCGCTGTCGAAGCGGCTTCCGGCAAAGAGAAAGTCACGGCCGACCGTATCAGCGGAACAGCCGCATATCTCATCACTATCCGTAGTCGGAACGATCTCGGTCCTGCCATGCGCTTTCGGCGCGGCGATGACATCTTCGAGATCCTGGCAATTCTCGACAAGGATGGCCGTGGCCGGTTTCTTCAATGCCATTGTGAGCGCCGCGATCTATGAAACTCACCAACCAGTTGAATGGCCTCGATGATCTCCGCAAGGCGCTCTCCGGGATCGCCGATGAGACAGCGTTGCGAGGGGCAGTCGAGGCTGGCGCCGAGGATGTCGGTAAGGCCGCGCAGCAGCAACTTAACGACGGACTGCCGCCGGAGTCACGGTCGGGTGCGCTTGCCAGGTCGCTAATCGTTGAAGCTGCAGAGGACGGTAAAAGCGCGCGCATCGGTACGCCCCTCGATTATGGCTGGCATCTCGAAATGGGCAGCCTGAACCGTCCGGCTATGCCTTGGCTTGAACTCGCCTTTAACGACAGCCGGTCCGGCATTTTGAGCCGTATCCGATCCTGGCTGGCCAACTCCGCCAGACGCGCGCGCCGTTAATCCGTTTCCTTCTGCCGAAAAATGGAGATTATCGTGAGTAACCCTGGATGGGACTTACAAAAAGCCGCCTATGAGGCGCTGACAGCCGATAGTGGTGTCATCGCGCTGCTCGGCGGCACGTATATTTATGACGATGTTCCGCAGTCGGCCGAATTTCCTTTTGTTGTCCTCGACCAGATGCGTATCAATGACTGGAGCACCGGTACAGAGCGCGGCTCGGAGCATATTCTAATGCTGCATGTCTGGTCGCGCTATAAAGGCAAGCAAGAGGCGTATGAAATCGCTGATGCGATCCGCGGCCTGCTTGATGATACCGAACTAACGCTGGACGACAACCGGCTGATCAATCTCACCCATCAATATTCCGACCTCAAGCGCGACACCGACGGCGAGACCTATCACGGCGTCATGCGCTTTCGCGCGGTGACGGAGCCGGTGGTTTAGCTGTCGGCGACGCAGAACAAACCCTAATCCTTAAATCCTGGAGATATGATCCATGGCAGCCCAACGCGGCAAAGATCTACTTTTAAAAGTCGACACAACCGGCGGCGGCGGCTTTGCCACCGTGGCCGGTTTGCGCACGCGAAGTCTGGCCTTCAACGCCGCCATCGTCGATATCACCCACACTGAGTCGGCCAATGAATGGCGCGAGCTGCTCGCCGGCGTGGGTGTGAAGACGGCGCGGCTCGCAGGCAGCGGTATCTTCAAAGATGCGTCGTCGGACGAAACGGTGCGCGCGCTTTTCTTCGACGGTACGATCCGCGACTGGCAGGTCGTCATCCCTGATTTCGGCACGGTCGAGGGTGCGTTCCAGATCACGGCGCTGGAATATTCCGGTGGGCATGACAATGAGCTTACTTTCGAGATCGCGCTGGAGTCGGCCGGTGCGCTCACATTCATCGCCGCGTAGGATGGGTTAAGCCTCGCGAAACTTATTATTTCGAAGTGCGGCGATGGGCTTCACCTCGTTCAACCTATCCCACGAAAGCGAGCAATGGAATCATGGTCAACACACATCGCGGCGAAATTGCCGCAATTCTCAATGGCGAACCTTACCGGCTCTGTTTGACGCTCGGGGCTCTTGCGGAACTCGAAGATGCCTTCGGCGCGGACGATATGCTCAGCTTAGCGCAGCGTTTCGAGGCCGGACGGCTCAGCGCGTGCGACGCCATCCGTATCCTCGCCGCAGGACTTCGCGGCGGTGGAAACGAGATTGACGAAGTCAGTCTTTCGCGGATGCAGGCTGACGGCGGCGCGGCGGGTTTTGTCGATATCGTCTCGCGTCTATTAACCGCGACCTTCGGGAGCCATCCGGCGAAGGAGGATAGTGAGGCCGGCGAGGCCCCAGTGCCGGGAAAGTCCTGAAGCCGGGCCACGAAAAGCATGTCCCCGTGAAGGCGGGGATGACGCCGGTTTTCCGTCCGGCCCCGCGACAAAATAAAGCCACTGTCGAGTCGCGATCTGCTCTAACATCCTTTCCGTGGGACGACGCCATTTCATCCGGTCTGGGCGTATTGCGCCTCACTCCTACGGATTTCTGGTCGATGACACCGCGTGAACTCGGACTCGCATTACGTGGAGCCGCTGGCCTGCCCGGCTCGTCAGCGCCGTTTTCACACGCCGATCTTTGCGGTCTGATGCAGCAATTCCCCGATGATTAAGGATCATTCCAATGACGGATACAGTCGCCAGCCTATCGGTACGCATTGGTGCGGATACGAATGACGCGCGGCAAAAGCTCAAAGATCTGGAGCGCCTGGGCGACTCCTTTGGACGGCGTATCACGGGTGCGTTCGAAAATGCTGTTTTCGCAGGCGACAGTCTCGGCGATACGCTGCGCACATTGGCGCTCGATCTGTCGCGGCTGACGCTCCGTTCTGCCGTACAACCATTCACCGCCGCCATTGGCGACAGTTTCGCGAGCATGTTTCAGGGACTAACGCCCTTCGCCAAAGGCGGTGTTGTCGGCTCGCCCATGCCAAAGCCTTTCGCGCAAGGCGGTGTGATCGCCTCGCCGGTGACCTTTCCGCTCGGCGCTGGCAAAACGGGTCTCGCCGGTGAAGCAGGGCCCGAAGCGATCCTGCCCTTGGCTCGAGGGTCAGACGGGCGGCTCGGCGTGCGCTCCGACAGCGGACGTAATGTGACGATCACAATGAACATCTCGACGCCAGACGCCGAAAGCTTCCGCCGCTCTGAAACGCAGATCGGCGCGATGTTGTCGCGCGCGGTGAGTCGTGGTCAGCGCAATCTCTAGAACTTTACGATTTGAAGCCATTCATAGACGCATGGCACCCCGGGGCCCACAAGCCGGGCGGATGCCCAGCGCGCGAACGAAGTGAGCTATAAGAATGCCTTTTCATGACATTCGCTTTCCCACAGCGATCAGCTTCGGCGCAACCGGCGGACCTGAGCGGCGCACCGACATTGTGGTGCTCGGCTCCGGCCATGAGGAGCGCAATCAGCGCTGGGCCGATAGCCGCCGCCGTTACGACGCGGGATACGGGCTAAAATCGCTGGCTGATCTTGAAGCGGTCATCGCTTTTTTCGAAGAGCGCCGCGGGCGGCTGCATGGCTTCCGATGGAAAGATCATGCGGACTTTAAGAGCTGCGCGGCAAACGCAACACCCGCGGCGGCAGACCAGGCTATCGGAGTCGGTGACGATACGACGACCGAATTTCAGCTTACGAAAATTTATGGCACAAGTTTTGCGCCGTGGGCTCGCGAAATTAAAAAGCCTGTAGACGGCACAGTTTTGGTCGCCGTCGATGGCGTACCACAAACTGAAGGTAGCGACTTCACAAGCGACGCCGCAGCAGGCCTGATTACCTTTCAGCCCGGCTCTATTCCGCCTTCAGGTGCGGCCATAACGGCGGGCTTTGAATTTGACGTGCCCGTCCGCTTCGACACCGACCGGCTCGAAATCAACCTCGATGGCTTCCGCCACGGCTCGATTCCGAGTATCCCCCTGGTAGAGATCCGCTAATCCGTCGTCTCTGCGTCATCCAGATAGACGCGATAACGAAAACATTCGCCGCCTTCAACATCCGCAAGCCTCGAAATTGATTGCAGGCTAAGTCTGATTTCGATCAAGGACAGCTGGTCGCCGCCTTAGTAATTCAGCCAAGTGCCAACGAATATGGGAGCTGAATTATGGTCTCGGCGATCAACAGCGGATGCGTCTATTTCTTTTTTGTTTTTGCCGCGGGCTTCGTTCTCGGCGCCCTACGTATGTCGTTATTGGCGCCGTTGCTCGGAGAAATGCTTTCTGTACTGATCGAGTTGCCGATCATTCTTCTTGTTTCATGGCTCATATGCCGGGCAGTAATCAAAAAATTTGCTGTTCCGGTCAAATTGACCGCGCGCGCTCTGATGGGTACGATCGCGTTGACGCTGCTGTTGGGAGCTGAAGTCTTGTTGTCGGTCTTTCTCCTCGGCAGATCGGTGTCCCAGCATTTGGAACTCTATCAATCTGCAGCAGGTCTGACCGGTCTCGCGGGACAAATCGTCTTCGCACTATTTCCCAGCATCCAACTCGTCATGACCACAGATTGAGATAATCTGTCTCGACGCCTTGTAAGTTACAAGTAACCGGACCTTCATGAAAACCTTCCCTCCCGGGCTGCAGGCCCATCTTGACAGCGGTGCGACCACGCTTGCCTGGTGCTGGCGCGTTATCCGCCGCGACGGCGTTGTCTACGGCTTCACAGACCACGACCGCGATGTGACTTTTGACGGCACCACCTTCGAAGCCGCGAGCGGTTTCACGGGAACGGACATCCGCCAGTCCATCGGCCTGTCAATCGACAATCTCGATGTGACCGGCGCGCTGCAATCGGAGCGGTTGAACGAGGCCGATCTCGCTGCGGGTCAGTTCGATAATGCCCGCATAGAAATCTGGCGCGTGAATTGGACCGAAACCGATCAGCGTATCCTCATTATGACCGGCTCCATTGGCGAGGTGCGGCGGAGCGAAACAGCGTTTACGGCCGAACTGCGTAGCCTGTCGCATTATCTCGATCAGAAACAAGGCCGGACATATCAATTTGCCTGCGACGCAACGCTAGGGGACACGCGCTGCAGCGTCGATTTGGAAGACCCGGCCTATAAGGGGACAGGGACCGTAACGGCCGCCAGCACTGCCTATTTGTTCAGCGCCTCCGGTCTCGATGGTTTTGCAGAGGTTTGGTTCAATGGCGGATTATTGACGTGGACCCTCGGCGCAAATGCGGGCCGCGAAATGGAAGTGAAGCGCTTCTCTTTGGCAGGAAGCACGGCGCAAATCGAACTCTGGCGCTCGATGCCGGTGACGATCGAGACGTCCGACATGTTTACAATCAAGGCGGGTTGCGATAAAGTCTTTACAACCTGTAAGGGTAAATTTTCGAACGGCGTTAATTTCCGGGGTTTTCCGCATATACCGGGCAATAAGTACGTCATGGCTTATCCGCAAAGCGGCGACCTCGATAATGATGGCGGTAGTATGAATGCGTAAGGCCCCTTTGCGCGGATTAAGGCCGCGTCTGGCGCTCATCTGGTTTTTCGCTGCACTCATTACGGCATCCATGGCATTTGCCGCTCGCATGCCTCCTTTCAATGTCGATCCTTCGTTCGTACAGATTATTGCGCTGTGTACGAACGGTCTGTGCTTCTGGCTCGGCAGTTTGATTTTCATCAGAAAGTCGAAATAAGCGCATTGTTGTCTTTGTAAAGTCGTTCTTGATCCGGCTCTCTCGGATCGAATGACCCCGTCTTTGGTTATCCTCTTGGCAAAAATTCTAACTTGCATGAGCGGCGACGATATCGTTCGGATCGCGCGCTCCTGGCTGGGCACGCCCTATCGCCACCAGGCCTCCTTGAAAGGGATTGGCTGCGACTGCCTTGGGCTCGTGCGGGGCGTCTTCGCCGAAACCTATGGCTACCCGACTGAAGCACCGCCGCCTTACAGCCGCGACTGGGCGGAAGCGAGCGGGCGCGAGACGATGCTCGAAGCCGCAAGCCGCCACCTTATCGGCGTCGATGTCGAAGATATCGAAACTGGCGACGTCCTGATCTTCCGTATGCGTCAGGGCGCTATTGCGAAACACGCCGCGATCATGAGTGCGCCAATGAAAATGATCCATGCGATTGAAGGCGCGCCGGTGAGCGAAGTTTACATTTCACCCTGGTGGCGGCGCCGCATCGCTGCCGCTTTCCGATTTCCCGCATAGAGTCTTTCACACATGGCAACTCTTGCTCTTTCCGCCGTCGGCGCGGCGGCTGGCTCCGCCTTGCTGCCAAGCGGGTTTTCTTTTCTCGGCGCGACGCTGACCGGCGCCACGCTAGGCCGGGCGGTTGGCTCGATCGCAGGTTCCTATATCGATCAGGCGTTATTTGGTGCAACGGGCCAGGATGTCGTCCGGGAAGGGCCGCGTCTTGCAGATCTGAGCGTCATGGCTTCGACCGAAGGCACGGATATTCCGCGTCTTTATGGCCGCGCGCGTCTTGGCGGACAGATTATTTGGGCCACCAATTTCGAGGAAGAGACGGTTACGAGTTCAGCTGGCGGCTCCGGTAAGGGCCTCAATACCGGCGGAGGCGCAAGCACCACACAATATCGCTATTTCGCAAATTTCGCGGTTGCGCTCTGTGAGGGCGAAATCACGCGGCTTGGGCGGGTTTGGGCTGATGGCGATGAGATCACGCTAAGCGATTACACCTATCGTTTTTATCGAGGCTCTGACGATCAAACGCCGGATAGTCTGATTGAGGCGAAAGAGGGCGGTGACAACGCGCCGGCCTATCGCGGTGTTGCCTATATCGTCTTTGAACGCTTGCCGCTGGAAGATTTCGGCAATCGCATTCCACAGCTAACCTTTGAGGTCTTTCGCGCCGTCGACGAATTTGAGTCTCAAATTCACGGGATCACCCTGATCCCGGCTGCAGGCGAGTTCGCCTATCATCCAACTGAAGTCCGTGTCGATGCCGGGGGCGGAACGACCTATTCGGAAAACCGGCACACGACACTTGGACCGAGCGATTTTTCGGTCTCTATCGATCAGCTTGAAGACACACTTCCCAATTGCAGTGCGGTTTCGCTCTTCGTCGCCTGGTTCGGCGACGACTTACGCTGCGACCAATGTGCGATCAAGCCGAAGGTCGATAGGGCCGAGAAAGGGACCGGCACGACGCCTATCTCCTGGGGCGTCGCCGGTCTCACACGCGGGACGGCTGATGTCGTCTCATCTTACGGCGTGCGGCCAGCTTATGGCGGCACGCCGTCGGATAACACGGTGATCGCTGCTTTCAAGGATTTGAACACGCGCGGTCTCGATGTTATCTTCACGCCGTTTTTGCTGATGGATATCCCGGAGAGCAACGGCAAAACCGATCCTTATACAGGCGCTGCTGATCAGCCTGCTTATCCTTGGCGCGGGCGTATCACATGCGATCCTGCAACAGGTGAAGCGGGTTCGCCGGATAAGAGCGCAGCGGCGGCGGCACAGATTGATACCTTCTATGGAACTGTTACAGCGTCCAATTTTTCTGTTGTCGGAGAAACTGTCAACTATAGTGGTCCCGCGGAATGGAGTTACTCTCGTTTCATACTCCATTGCGCGGCTTTGGCGAAAACTGCAGGCGGCGTCGATGCGTTTATCATCGGTTCGGAGATGCGCGGCCTGACGTGGGTCAGAGAAAGCGCTTCCGCCTATCCTTTCGTCGCAAAGCTTAAAGCGCTCGCCGCGGAGGTCAAAACACTTCTGCCTGACGCCGATGTAACTTATGCTGCGGATTGGTCGGAATATTTCGGCCATCAGCCCTCAGACGGTTCAGGCGACGTTTATTTTCATCTCGACCCGCTCTGGTCGGATAGCAATATCGACGCCATCGCGATCGATAATTATTGGCCGCTATCCGATTGGCGCGACGGGACGAGCCATCTCGACTACCAGGCCGGAACGCGCTTCATTCACGACCTGTCTTATTTGAAAGGCAATATTGAAGGCGGCGAGGGTTATGACTGGTTTTATGCCTCGGAGGCCGATCGGGATAGCCAAACGCGCACCGTCATCACCGACGGCGCGTATTCAAAACCGTGGGTCTACCGGTTTAAGGATCTGCAGTCATGGTGGACGAACCAGCATTTCGACCGGCCGGGCGGCGTCGAGGCTGTGTCGCCGACGAGCTGGGTGCCGCAATCAAAACCAATCTGGTTTACCGAGCTTGGCTGCCCGGCCATCGACAAGGGCTCTAACCAGCCGAACGTCTTCTACGATCCAAAAAGCTCCGAGAGCTTCTTTCCTTATTACAGCCGGGGTCTTCGTGACGACTTAATCCAGCGCCGGTATTTGCGCGCTTTCCTCGAATGGTATGACGAAAACCATTCGGATTTCCGGGAAACGCAGAATCCAGCGAGCACTATCTATTCCGGCCGCATGGTCGATCGCGCTCGCATACTCCTTTACACTTGGGATGCGCGGCCCTATCCCGCTTTCCCCGCGCTACGCACAATCTGGTCGGACGGCGATAATTGGCAGCTCGGTCATTGGCTGACGGGCCGCGTTTCCGATGCTCCGCTGTCGGAGACCATCGCCCGGCTATTGAGTGATTATGGTTTTTCCGATTATGACGCCAGACAGCTATCGGGTGCAATGGCGGGATATGTCGTCGACAGGGTGATGTCGGCGCGGGACGCGCTCCAGCCTCTGGAAGCCGCGTTCTTCTTCGATAGCTTCGAAAGCGGGGGCCGGGTGCGTTTCGCCCATCGCGGCCGCTCCGGCAGCATTGCCAGTCTGACCCCTGATGAACTCGTCGAAACGGGTGCCAGCTTACCCCTTTATGAACTCACACGCGCTCAGGAGAGCGATTTACCGCATGCGGCAAAGGTTACCTTCATTCATGGCGACCGGGACTATGAGCAAGGCATGGCGGAAGGCCGCCTGATCTCCGGCAGCACAGCGCGTGTCGCGTCAGCCCGGTTGCCTATCGTCACGACCTATACCCAGGCGCGCGTCATTGCTGAGACCATGGCGCAAGAAGCCTGGGCGAACCGCGAGCGAAGTAAATTCGGCTTGCCGCCTTCACGAATTGCGCTTGATCCGTCTGATCTTATCACGCTAAGCGCGAACGGCCGAAGCTTCCCCTTGCGGTTCACCGGACTGTCTGTCGGTGAAACGATCGATGCCGAAGCGATTTCCATCGAGACGCAGCTTTACGATCCATTCGCTGCACCAATTCGTGAGCCTGTGACGAATGCGCCGAATATTTATGGACCACAGCTTGGGCTATTTCTCGACCTGCCGCTTATTCGCGGCGATGAAGTGCCCTATGCCGGCTCGGTGGCGGCTTATGGCAATCCTTGGCCGGGCGGCGTTGCCTTTTATCGCTCCCCAGTCACTTCCGGCTATTCGCTGAAAGCGCTGCCAACGACAAGAGCGACGGTCGGCGTCTCTGATGCCGATTTCTATTCCGGTCCGACATCGCGCTGGGATAACGGCAACACACTGCGTGTCGTTTTATCCGCGGGCGAACTTGCATCGGCTGAAGAGCTGCTGGTTCTCGATGGCGCCAATTATTGCGTTATCCAGAATAGCGACGGTGACTGGGAGGTTCTGCAGTTTCGCACTGCCACTCTCGTCGGTGCACTGACCTATGAGCTGAGCGGTCTCTTGCGGGGACAATCCGGTACGGAAGGCGCAATGCGTGATCCGGTTACTGCGGGCGCGCCCTTCGTTCTGCTGAACAGTGCCGTTACACAAGTCGATATGACCCGGGCCGATATCGGTCTGCTCTTCAATTGGAAATATGGCCCCAGCGTCTATGACATCGGCGATAGCTCTTACCGGACCGCAACTCATGCCTTTGACGGGATCGGCCTGAGACCACTATCGCCGGTTCATGTCACGGGCGAGCAGATCCCTGAGGGACTACAAATCTCCTGGATACGGCGAACACGAATCAGTGGAGATAATTGGGCGCAGACGGACGTTCCGCTCGGCGAAAACAGCGAAGCCTATGAGATCGATATTCTCGATGGTGCAACTGTCAAAAGAACGCTGACGGCCTCAACGCCGTCCATCATTTACACCATCGCTCAACAGATCGCTGATTTCGGCGCGCCCCAGGCGAGCTACAGCATTTATGTTTATCAGATCAGCGCCACATTCGGGCGCGGAGAAAAAAGAGAGGCTGTTGTCCCATGAGACACCAAACATGGAACCAGGTCCTGGATCTCTGGAATTCCGGTAAGGGCATATCTGAGATTTCGAAACAGACAGGTGTGCCGGAACGTGATTTGGGGAAAGGATTGCTGAATGCTGTCGAGCGTAATGTCCGTGTTCGAACCAATATTACCGGGCGGAAATAACAGGTCTGCCTATTCCTTTAGCGACACATAACGAAATCCGATATGGCAAATAGTACAAACCTCACAATGCCGTTCATTGAAGCGGCGCAGGCCCAAAAGCATGTGACTCATAATGCAGCGCTACAAGTGCTCGATGCCGTCGTCATGTTGTCCGTTCTCGACCGCGATCTGGCAACGCCGCCCGTCACGCCATCCGACGGCGACCGTTATCTCATCGCATCATCCGCGGCTGGTTCATGGTCTGGCAATGACGGCAAGATCGCCGCATGGCAGGATGGCGCCTGGGCCTTTCATTCACCGAAAGAAGGCTGGCTCGTCTGGATTGCCGACGAGGACATCTTTCTGATTTTTGATGGCGCAAGCTGGACCGGCAGCGCGACACAGAATGCGCAGCTTGTGGGCATTAATACGACAGCGGATGATACAAACAAACTTGCCGTCTCGTCGAGCGCCGTTCTGCTCAATCATGCCGGCGACAACGTTCAGGTCAAATTGAATAAGGATGCAGTCGGCGATAATGCCAGCTTTCTATTTCAGACAGGCTTTTCCGGACGCGCTGAAATTGGTTGTCTCGGCAATGATGACTTCGTCTTCAAGACATCGACGGACGGTTCCGCTTTTGAAACCGGCCTGACCTTCGTCTCAGCAGCGAGCGGGGTTCCACGCATACCGGGCTTCACAGTTGCCGGGTTGCCGAGTGCGTCAACAGCCGGAGCAGGAGCAATCACCTATGTCAGCGATGCGAGTGGCGGAGCGGTTTTAGCATTCTCCGACGGAACAGTCTGGAGACGAAGCGATGATAGCTCGACGGTGACGTAGATCAAGATAACTCGATGGAGCATATGCACCAGGATCACCCTTCAAACGAAATTGCCGACGCGATACTTGCGGGCAGTCTTATTTCGGCGCCTGCTTGGAGTCCCCCCTTGGCGGCCATCAATGATTTACTTCTGACAATATCTCTTCTTCTCGGAATTGCGATCGCGCTTGTGCGTTTGTGGTTCATTTTTACAGGCCGCAAATAGCTGAAAAATTAAGAGAAGTATCGACTTTTTAGCCGCTTTTCGAGGCGGCTTTTTTAATGGAGCAGCCATTGAAAGAAAACTTTGAGAGCGCCCTCAAGCATGTGCTGAGATTTGAGGGCGGCTATTCCGATCACCCGAGCGATCCAGGTGGTGCGACGAAATTTGGCATCACCCATAATGTCTTAAGCCAGTACCGGGGCCGTCCGGTCTCGAAAGAAGATGTCCGCAATTTGACGATAGAGGAAGCAAGCGAAATATATCGAAGCCGCTACTGGAATAAAGCGTCCTGCGACAATCTCCCAAAAGGCGTTGACTTGGCTGTCTTCGACTGCGCCGTCAATCAAGGTGTTGGCCGGGCCAAGCGATTCCTTCAGCAGGCAGCGAAAGTCACAGTGGACGGACAGATCGGCCCGATAACGCTTGCCGCTGTCTCTGCTGCATCTCCCGATGACTTGCTGGTTGAATTCATGGCGCGGCGTATGCGCAGCTACGGCTCACTCTCGCGGCTTTTTCGCGTCTTTGGCCTTGGCTGGTCGCGCCGGCTGATGGCGGTTCACTGTGAAGCCATCGGACTGCTTCGACCATCCCAATCCGCTTAACTTTCCAACCTTGGAGTTTTTCAATGGATTTCATCATTCAGCGTTTGCGCGAACCGTCGACATTTGCAGGCATCGCCGCGTTTCTGGCGAGCTTCGGTCTTCTGGGTCTTACCGAACAAGACTGGAATCAGATTTTTGCTGCAGTCGCCGCGATTGCTGCAGCGGCAGCCATTTTCGTCAGCGAAAAGCCGAGCGAAAGTTCTGATGAGAAAGCATCATCGATCCAGTCAAACGGCGATGAATGAGCGTATTTCTTTCAATATTGAAAGCCATTCGCGCCACGGCTCTATTCTTCAACAGCTTGACTGCTTTTCTTAGAGAACGCCGTCAGATCCAGGCTGGTGAGGATAAGGCTGCGGCGCGTTCATTAAGGGAACAGATGAGACGTGTCCAAAAAGCTCGTGCCGCTCGCCGTGACGCTGATACTCGCAGCCTGTCAGACGACGACCCCTACCGGCGTGATTGATACAAGCTGTCTTGCGATGGAACCGATCACTTACTCGCGAAAGGATACGATGCAAACAGTTAAACAGGTGCGACAGCATAATGCAGCCTATGACGCCTTGTGTAAAAGTCGTTAGGCGTAAAACTACTTATATAACCACGATAGTTCTGACAGATTTTCACGCGCTTATTAAAAACGGCATTAATATTTTTCGCGTATTTTAATCAAAGTTCTATTTCTGTAGCGCGTAAATTTATAATGCACACACCATCCTATTCCGATCTTGAAATCTCCGCTCGCACGGTCGCCCAACTTGGCCGGGACCAGTCTGAAAATGTACAGTCTTCTATGGCCTGGGTAATAAAAAACCGCTTTGAACGTATTCTTGCTATTTCCAGCGGGGCTCCCGCCATCAACATGGCGTGCCAAGCCGTATTGCTTGAGGCTCTCGGCCACCAGCGCTCAGCGAACCGAACCGTTTGCCTTTCAAGCGCCGATTGGTTCCGTATTTGTGCCTTGAACCACCTTGTTTGGGCTGGAGATGTTGCCGACCAAACCGAGGGCGCAATTGCCTGCCATCGTCATGACTCAAATCCCAATTGGGCAAAAAGCCGGACGCCGACGGCGCTGCTTGGATCATTTTTATTCTTTCGGTGAGCGGGTTTGCCCTATTAATAACAGCTTATTGTATATTCATGACGCATTCACGCGTAGTTTGCATTCTTGAGGCGAGGAAGAGAATGCAAGGTCCATGAAAAGACAGACACAAGCAGTATTCATCTTGGCGTTCGCCACGCTCTTTGCCGGGACGATCCAGTCCACCGCACAAACCGATTGCGTGCCAAATTGGACGGCAAACGAATATAAGTCTTTCGGGGACATACAAAGCGAAATCAAAAACCAATATGGTGAGGTAAGAATATTGCGCGTTGCCCTATGCGATGAAGGTGCCAATGCTTATTTCCTGGTTGTTATAATTTCGGGACAAGGCGAAGTCAGGCGCATTCAGCTTGCCGCTTCAAACTGAAAAATGATCCCTGTCTGACCGTCTTAAGCAAGATTTTGTTGAGCTGGCGGAACGATTGGCAATAAAAGGGATAGACTTCGCATCGAATAAGGGCATGCAGCAATGAGGCTTCTCGTCGTTGAAGATGATCGTGACTTAAACCGCCAGCTGGTCGACGTTCTTAGCCAGGCCGGATATGCGGTCGACTCTGCTTTTGATGGAGAAGAAGGTCATTTCCTCGGCGATACCGAGCCTTATGATGCAATCATTCTTGATCTTGGACTTCCCAAGCTTGACGGATTGAGCGTCCTTGAAAACTGGCGGCGCGACGATCGCCGCATCCCTGTATTGATCCTGACGGCGCGTGATCGTTGGAGCGATAAAGTTGCCGGTATCGATGCGGGGGCCGATGATTATGTTGCCAAGCCTTTCCATGTCGAGGAAGTGCTGGCCAGGGTTCGTGCGCTTTTGCGCCGTAGTGCAGGGCATGCAAAAAGTGAGCTCGATTGCGGCCCTCTGCGGCTAGATACGAAATTGGCACGCGTCACGTTTCAGGGTACCCCTGTTAAGCTCACTTCCCTAGAATATCGGCTCCTGGCTTATTTGATGCATCATCAAGGTCGCGTGGTCCCGCGTCTTGAGCTTGTCGAGCATCTCTACGAACAGGATTTTGATCGCGACTCCAACACGGTCGAGGTTTTTATCGGACGTCTTCGGAAAAAGCTTTCAGCCGATATCATCGTGACCGTCCGCGGTCTCGGCTACCGCCTCAATCTGCCTGAAGATGAAGCGTAATTCGCTTTCAAGACGTTTATTTTTATCGTCTGCTGTTTGGACGCTTCTGGTGCTGCCAATTGCTGCCGTCGTTCTGATTTCGCTCTATCGCGATGCGGTTGAGCGCAGCTTTGACGCGCGGCTCAATCAGTATCTTGAATATCTCATCGCCATCACCTCGCCCGACCAGGGCATTGAGATCATGAAACCCGGTAGTCTTGGTGAACCCCTGTTTGGTTTGCCATCTTCGGGATGGTACTGGGAAATCAAATCGCTGGGAGCGGCTCCTCTCGCCTTTAAATCGATCTCTCTTGTTTCCGAAGCGTTGAAACTGCCAAGCGAGGTCGGCATTACGCCGGACGAAACGGAAATTCGAAAGGCATATCTGCCTGGCCCCGACAATCAAGCATTACGTATTCTGGAACGTGAAATAACAATTTCTCAGCAAGATCAACAACGCCGATATGTGTATGCAGTTGCCGGCGATGCCACGGAGATTGATGATGAAGTCGGTGCCTTCGGGACCATGCTGGCAATCGCGTTTTGTATGCTAGGGGCCGGTCTTCTCATCGCGACTTTTTTCCAAGTGCGTTACGGCCTTCGGCCATTGCATGATATCCGAGAAAAACTGGCGGCAATTCGATCGGGCAAAGCATCAACACTCGAAGGGAGCTTGCCTGACGAAATCCAGCCTTTGCAGGAAGAGCTAAACGCTCTCATTCAATCGAACCAGGCAATCATTGAACGCGCACGCACCCATGTCGGCAATCTTGCCCACGCGCTAAAGACGCCGCTCAGCGTCATAACAAATGAGGCGAGAGGACATAGCAATGAATTTGCGGAGAAAGTTGCCGGTCAGGCAACGTTGATGCGCGAATATATCACTCATCATTTATCGCGGGCCCAGGTCGCGGCGCGCGTTAGCATTGTCGGCGGTGTTACCGACGTGAATGAAACGCTCAATTCCCTGACCAACACGCTTTCGCGCATTTATTCGGAACGGAATATCGATTTCCTCGTTGAATGTCCGCCTGACGCAAAATTTCGCGGCGAAAAACAGGATCTTCAAGAGATGGTGGGGAACCTTCTGGATAATGCCTGTAAATGGGCCGACTCAAAAGTGAGTATCCACGTAAAGACGGAAAAAAATACCAAATCCGCAAATCTCAGGCAGCTCATCA
>CAZMAC010000002.1:0-22625 GCA_964564085.1 uncultured Hyphomicrobiaceae bacterium | reverse complement strand
ACCGCCCGCCGAGAGCACGGCAATATAGACGCGGCTTGGGTCGATCGTGTAATTCTGCATGATCTGGCGCGTGATCCCCGCAATCAAGGAGGGCTCGCCCCGTCCCCTGTGCTGATGGCGGGCATTGAACCAGTTCCAGCATCTCAGGCCATTGGCTGATTTCGGCTGGCCGGGATAAGCGACGATGCAACCACGCTGTTCGGCAAAAAAATTCATGCGGGTTCCGGCGGCAAAGTCGTCCGGCGACTGTGTGCAACCGTGAAGCATGACAATGAGGGGAAGCGGCTGGTCGCGATAGGCGCTGGGAATGAAAAGCCGGTACTGCCGTATCCCTGCAAAGTTTGAAAATGTTTCGGTCAGCCAGCGGCTTTTCTGGGGAGCGATAAACTGATCCCGGTCGATTTCGGAGGCGCCGTTTTCCTCGCCTTGAGGGCGGCCGACAAGCCGTCTGAGGAATGCGCCGGCTTTGCTGAGCGGACCGGATGGTTTCCGCTTGCGGCTGTTAAAAATGTCCTGATTGATCACATCGCCTCGATTTGCTGGTGTTTATCGTAGAGACTAACGCAAGCGGCAATGAAGAGAAGGCTTTTCAAGCGAGCGACGAAATACCGGGCATCAAGAATTGAGACGTGATGTCAGAAAGCGACGCAATCCCTTTTTCCTTGGCTTGATAAAGCTTTCAAAGGCAGGCTGATCATTAAGCGCGGATCGGGTTTCTGCGCCAGATCGCAGCGTTGAGTGCACCGGCATAGGAAACCCAGATTAAATAGGGGATGAATAAAAGCGAGGCGTTTGGATTAACGGGCCAGGCCAGCAGGATGAAAGCTGCAATGGAAAGCCACAATCCGCTGAGTTCGATAAACGCCAGTCCGATCTCCTTGCGGCCGAAAAAGATGTAAGACCATCCGGCGTTCAGCAGAAGTTGAATGCCCCACACGGCAAGCAGAAGGTTTTGGCTTTCATGTGGCGTCTCCCAAATCAGCCAGCCTGCAACCGCGATCATGAGATAAAGCACGGTCCAGGCAACAGGGAACAGCCAGTTTGGCGGGGTCCAGCTCGGCTTCGACAAAGCATTGTACCAGGGGCCGGCGCCCCATTGCCCGCCGAACACCGCAGCGGCCAGAACGAGGCCGACGAAAACGGCAAAAGAGAGAATGTTCGGCGATATCCAGTCCAGCATGTGTGCTCCGGCCAAGCTTTATCGGCATTGCGACAGTTGCATTCCTACACCAAAAAGGCTGCCGCCCCCTAATAACACACAAAGATATTAACCGTTGCGCTGAATTGCCAGTAGAAGCTTTGCATGAGCGGCGATCTGACCTTGACTTCGCCACTCTGGCAAGGCCAATGCGTTTGCGGGCGCACGTCCCTGTGTCGAGTTTTCGGAATTTATTATGGACAACTATATCATTGCCGCTGTTCTCGGTTTGATCGAGGGGCTGACCGAGTTTCTTCCTGTTTCCTCAACGGGGCACCTGATTATTTTTCGCGACTATCTTGGTTTCGAAGCGCCGCCTGGCGGGACGTTTGAAGTCATGATCCAGCTCGGCGCTATTCTCGCGCTGATCTTCATTTATTTCAGAAAAATCTTCGGTACGCTCTTTGGAATTCCGACCGACCCGGCGGCAAGGCGTTTTGCGCTGCTGATCCTGCTGGCATTCCTTCCGGCCATGGTGCTGGGGGCGTCATTTGCCGGATTTATCAAAGAGGTCCTGTTCTCGCCGGTCGTTGTCGCGATTGCTTTGATCATTGGCGGTATCGTGATTCTGATCGTCGAAGAGATGCAAAAGCGCGTCCTTTACAGGGAAGCCGATACGATTCCGCTGAAGACGGGTTTTCTGATCGGCGTCGCGCAGACCGTGGCGATGATCCCGGGCGTTTCGCGGTCGGGCGCAACGATCATCGGCGGTCTGCTGCTCGGCCTGGAGCGACGCGCGGCGGCCGAGTTTTCTTTTTTCCTCTCGATCCCGACCATGTCTGCCGCTTTTGCTTACGACGCGTTCAAGCACCGGAACGAGCTGAGCTTTAACGACGCCGAACTGATTGCAATAGGCTTCGTCACGGCTTTCTTTGCGGCGCTTATTGTCGTGAAGCCCTTTCTTGCCATTGTCAGTCGGGTTGGATTTGCACCATTTGCTTTTTACCGCATCGCTCTCGGCACGTTTGCTCTGGTTTTGATTTATGCCTAACAATGCCGGGCAAAGGGACGCAGAGATTTCGCCCCTGTTTTTACTTTCCGGCATTTGAAGCCCGCCGAGAGCGGTTATGCGGCCTATTTCATTGTCGGAATGACGAACTCTGCCCCTTCCTTGACGCCGGACGGCCAGCGCGTGGTAATCGTTTTTGTCTTTGTGTAGAAGCGGAACGCGTCGGGCCCATGCTGGTTCAGGTCGCCAAAAACGGATCGTTTCCAGCCGCCGAATGTGTAATAGGCAAGCGGCACAGGGATTGGCACGTTAACGCCGACCATGCCGGTATCAACCTTCGAGGCAAAGTCACGGGCTGCATCGCCATCGCGCGTATAGATCGCAACGCCATTGCCATAGTCATGGGTTGAGGGCAGCCGCAGTGCTTCGTCATAATCCTTGGCGCGGGCGATGGAGAGAACGGGGCCGAAAATCTCTTCCTTATAGATCCGCATCTCCGGCTTCACATGGTCGAACAGGCAGCCGCGCATGAAATTGCCGTTTTCATAGCCCTGCATGGTGAAATCGCGCCCATCGACAACGAGCGAGGCGCCTTCCTTGACACCCACATCCACATAATCCTTCACGCGTTGCAGCGCCTGCTTCGTTACCAGCGGGCCGAAATCGGCCGCTTCATCCGTATAAGGGCCAATCTTTAGCGACTCGACACGGGGGGCAAGCTTCTCGACAAGCGTATTGGCTGTTGCTTCACCGACCGGCACGGCAACGGAAATCGCCATGCAGCGTTCGCCCGCCGAGCCGTAACCGGCCCCGATCAGCGCATCGACCGCCTGATCCATGTCGGCGTCGGGCATGACGATCATGTGATTCTTTGCGCCGCCGAAACATTGCACGCGCTTACCGTTCGCGGTGCCGGTCACATAAACATATTCGGCGATCGCGGTTGAGCCGACAAAGCCGACCGCGCTGATATCGGGATGTGTCAGGATTGCATCGACCGCTTCCTTGTCGCCATTCACCACGTTGAACACACCCTTCGGCAGTCCGGCTTCCAAGAGCAATTCGCCGATCCGCATCGGCACGGAGGGGTCGCGCTCGGATGGCTTCAGAATGAAGTCATTGCCGCAGGCAAGGGCAGGGGCGGCTTTCCACAAAGGGATCATGGCCGGAAAATTGAAAGGCGTGATCCCGGCGACGACACCGAGCGGCTGGCGGAGCGAATAGATATCGATACCCGGGCCGGCGCCTTCGGTGAATTCTCCTTTTAGCAAATGCGGGGCGCCGCAGCTGAATTCCACGACCTCAAGCCCGCGCTGAATGTCGCCCATCGAGTCTGCGACGGTTTTGCCGTGTTCCGACGATAAGAGTTCAGCCAGAGAGCGCATATTGTTTTGGACAAGTTCAAGAAATTTGAACAAGACCCGTGCGCGCCGTTGCGGATTGGTGGCGGCCCATTCCGGCTGCGCGTCCTTGGCATTTTCCACAGCCTGCGCCATTTCGGCAGTGGATGCGAGGGCAACCCTGGCTTGCACTTCGCCAGTATGCGGCGCATAGACGTCGCCGAAACGGCCACTTCCTCCTGCGACGTGCTTGCCATCAATGAAATGTCCGATCTCCTTCATGCGCTGCCTCCCGGTGCGATTTATGCAAACTAATTCTTACATATGGCGATTTTGCCGTTGCCTTAAGCATTACGCAAGCAAGATGGGCAAGCAGCCCCGACGAGGTTGCATAGCTGCTATGCCACAACGTCTCTTAGATATCTTACTATCTTCATTTGCCTGCCATAGTGCGCATATAATTGTGCACTGCAACAAGCGGAGTCCCCGGCGAAGAGGGCCAACATATGCTTGGTGCGTTCAACCAGTTGGAGATTTGGCGTATGTCTGAAACTCACTTCTGGGGAGGTACTGTTCGAAAACTTTGGTTTACGGAAACGCAGAAATTCCTGGACCATCTGCTAAGGCTCGATAAAGAAAGCCGTCGTATGCGCTTCGGGATGGCGGTCGATGACCTGTTCATTCGCAATTATGTGGAAGGCATTAACCGCTTTGAAAGCGTGATCTATGGCTTCTTCGTCGAGCGTGAAATGTGCGCCGCTGCGGAGCTGCGGATGATCGGCGATGACTGGCGGGGTGAAGCGGAAGCAGCTTTTTCCGTCGAGCGGCGCTATCAAAACTCCGGCGTCGGTACCGAGCTGCTGGGCCGGATTATCGTTTCGGCCCGCAATCGCGGCGTCGAAAAGATTTATATGAACTGCCTGGTGGAAAACCAGCGGATGCAGCGTGTTGCGAAAAAATACGAAGCAGATCTTTATTTCGATCATGGAGAGGTGATCGGACGCCTCAAGCCGTCCTATCCGACCCCGCTTTCGCTTTGGAGCGAGGCGATTGACAATGGCAACGGCTTTGTCATGGCCGTTCTCGAATTTCCACTTGAAAGAATGAGTCCGGCCGCCTGATCCTGCAGGTGTCCGATAACAAATTGACTGATTTCCTGCCGCGCCACGAGCGAAGTAATGAGGCGCGGCAGGCTGCATTCCCAAAACTCCTGCTTTTGACCGAAGAAGGAAGCGCGGCAATGCGGCTTTACGGTTGTTTCTTCGGAGAGACCAGCCATGTATGCGCGCACCAGGCACAGAAAGCGGCGAGCATTTGCACGGCGACGATGATTATAGCGTCGGACAGCCGGATGGCTGTGAAACTGTCCGTTAATGTTCGAGCAAGCGTAAGGGCAGGGTTTGCAAAACTTACCGACGGCGTTGCCAGAGCGATAACAAGAAGGCAGGCCGCGCCAGTGAGCGGCACGCGATCCTTCGATCGCCCGTCAATTGTCAGTATGGCAAATATAAAGACAGCCACCGCTAAAAACTCGCCCAGCCAGACGCTCTCACCCGTCTGAATTTGCGTTGCAACTTGAACCGACCCGGTATTGGTCACGATATGGGCAATCATCACCCCCATAGATGCGGCCAGAAATTGCGCGGCGGCGCAAATGACTCCAGTCTGTATAGTTAGCCGTCGGGTGAGGGTGAGGGCAAATGCGAGGGCTGGATTGAAATAGGATGGCGCAAAAGCGCCGAGCGCGCGCACCAAGACCATAAAGGCGGCGGCGCCAGCGAGTGCCGTCATCAGCTGGGCAAGAGCGATATTATGGATGGCATAGCGTTCGGCGAGGATGCCTGATGCCACCACGGCAAAGACCAAAAACCCGCTTCCCAGCGCTTCGGCCACTGTAATCCGGCTTAGCGAGGCAGGTTCCGTTACGATCCGGGATGTAACGGCATCTGTTAATCCCGCCGTCCCATCATCAGGCGCCATTATTCAGTTCATCCGGCGTCTTCGCTGTCACAGACAGCGCATGAACCGGCCCCGCCAGCTCATCGGCGAGCGTCTCATGGACCATGCGATGGCGTTCAATGCGTGAGCATCCTTCAAAATGATCAGAGACGATCGTCACGGCAAAATGCGTCTCGCCCGCATTTGCCGCGCCCTGCATTGCGGCATGGCCCGCATGCTTATGCGATTCATTTTCAATTTTGAGGCTACCGGGTGCGAACGCCTCTGTCAGTTTTTCCCGGATTCGCGTTTCCACTTGCATTGATTTTCCCGTTCACTGCGAACATTTATAAATGCACAATAGGTGATACACCGTTTACGCCTTGTGTGGCATGAGACGGAGCAGCATAATTTCCTTCGCCGATATTTGCAGCTTCGAATTGGCTCGGATCGGTCCGCATCAACTCGTGTCCATGCAACAGCACGTATAGGGCGATCAAATTGCTTTAGCACATTAAAATAAGTCAATTTTTATGCATTCGATTGATTCCAATTGAACGCAGGTTGATTTACTCATGGTATAACGGCACTACGGTGAGTTGGATAGACGACGTATGAAGCTGGACTCCAAATATTTCGATAGCATCCGCGTCAAACCGGATCAGGAGCGGCAAACAGCTCGGCATGTGCCTTTATGTGGCTGGGAGGGGTGTGACAAGGCCGGCATGCACCGCGCGCCGAAAGGCCGGAGCCGGGAAGGTGAGTATCATCTGTTTTGCCTTGACCATGTCCGCGAGTACAATAAGTCTTATAATTACTTTTCCGGAATGAGCGATGACGATGTCTCCGCCTACCAGAAGGCCTCGATGACAGGACATCGGCCGACCTGGTCCTCCGGTATCAATGCATGGGCGGCAACGGGCTTTCGCTCAGCGGCTGAAAAACAGACGCGAGGCTTTAAACGCGATTTTGAAACTGTTGATCATTTCGGCTTTTTTGGCGGTGCGGAGCACGGTCCAGGGCAGGAGGGGCATAAGCCGGCGCGCCCAATCCGGAATGCCGAGCGGAAATGCTTCCGGACACTGGATTTGAACGTCGAGAGCACGCCGGACGAAATAAAAGCCCGCTTCAAGCTCCTGGTCAAACGCAATCACCCGGATAGCAATGGCGGCGACCGTGGCAATGAGGACCGGTTGCGCGAGGTCATTCAAGCCTATAATTATCTTAAACAGGCTGGCTTTTGCTAAGACCTCCCAAGATGAGGGGCATTTGACGGCTCTTTACCGTGCAAGCCGCTTTATCTTCGAATAGAAACGAAATTCCAACTAGGACTTCTTCATGCCTGCCACTAGTTCAGAGGTGAACACCGTTCCCGATATGAAAGTGTCGGTTCGCCAGCTCTTTGGCATCAATGCCGACATCGAGGTTCCGGCTTATTCGCAAGCTAACGAATATGTCCCCGACCTCGATCCCGATTATCAGTTTAATCGCGAAACCACGATGGCGATCCTGGCGGGCTTTGCGCATAACCGCCGCGTCATGATCCAGGGTTATCAAGGAACTGGCAAATCGACCCATATCGAGCAGGTGGCGGCGCGCCTGAACTGGCCCTGCATACGAATCAACCTGGACAGCCATGTCTCGCGCATCGATCTGGTCGGCAAGGATGCCATCGTCCTGAAAGACGGCCAGCAGGTGACAGAATTTCGTGAAGGCATTCTGCCTTGGGCCTTACAATCGAACACTGCGCTCGTTTTTGATGAATATGATGCGGGCAGGCCCGATGTGATGTTTGTGATCCAGCGCGTCCTGGAGCAGTCAGGACGACTGACGCTTCTGGACCAGAGCAAGGTGATCCGCCCGCATCCGTCCTTCCGCCTGTTTGCAACGACGAATACGATCGGTCTGGGCGATACGTCCGGTCTCTATCATGGCACGCAGCAAATCAATCAGGGACAGATGGACCGCTGGTCGATCGTCGTGACACTGAATTATCTGCCGCATGACGATGAAGTCGATATCGTCCTTTCCAAGGCAAAGCAATATAACACCGAAGAGGGCCGCAAAGCTGTCTCGGCGATGGTGCGCCTGGCGGATCTGACCCGTAACGCCTTTATCAATGGCGATCTGTCGACAGTCATGAGTCCGCGCACGGTCATGACCTGGGCGGAGAATACCGAAATTTTCGGCGATATCGGTTTTGCGTTCCGGCTGACCTTTCTCAACAAATGCGATGAGCTGGAGCGGGGCCTGGTGGCGGAATTCTATCAGCGCTGTTTTGGTGAGGAGTTGCCGGAATCCACCGTAAATGTTGCCCTGACATAGATGTGCAGACAGGCCGCGCTCTGCCGAAAATCGGTGGTAAATTCGCAAGAGCGACATCAGCTACATCTGGCAGGATGAGTTCGCCATGACATCGTCCACAAAACGCAAGACGGACCCGTCTCAGCCATTCAAGCAGGCGTTAACGTCTGCAACGCGTGCCATTGCGGGCGATGACGAGGTTCAGGTCACGTTCTCAGCCGATAAGGCCGGTTTGCAGGGCAAAACCGCCAGCCTGCCGCAGCTTTCGCGCGCGCCGACAAAAAAAGAGATCGCGGTGATGCGCGGCCATGCCGACCTGTTCGCGCTGACGCTTGCCTGTCATGACACGTCGTTAAATGCCCGTCTTGCGCCTCAAGGGGGATTGGCGCGCTCCGTATTCGAGGCGGTCGAGCGCGTCCGCGTCGAGGCGGTCGGCGCAAAACGTATGAAAGGCGTTGCCAACAACCTTGCGGCCCGGACCGAGGCGCGCTTTGATACGCGCAAACCCGCGCCGGCTGAGCGCGAGGACGCCCCGCTCGATGAATGCCTCGCCCTCATGGTCCGCGAGCGCATGCTCGGCATCAAACCTCCCAAACATGCCGCACCGATGGTCGATGCCTGGCGCTCCTGGATCGACGAACGCGCGAGCGGTCTTATCGATGCGCTTGGCGAGAATTACGACGATCAGGAGGCCTACGGTATGTTGCTGCGCGATGTGCTCTCGGCCCTAGAGCTGATCGAGGAGCAGTCGCAGGGCGAGGATGATCAGGCCGGCGCGGATGACGATCAGAGCGATCAGCCTGCGGAAGGCCAGTCGGAAGATACGGGCAGCGAACAGGAAACGAAGCCCGTCGATGCCGATCAGGGCGCCGACCCGGATATGTCCATGGGCGAGGAAGATACCGAGCTCACCGAAATGAGCGACCAAATGGAGATGGACGGCGAGGCCGATATTGAAGAACGTACCCAGGCGCCGCCCCGCCGCCCCAATGTTTCCGTCCTCGACGATCCGGGCGCGTTCGGCTATCAGGTTTTCAGCCGCCAGTTCGATGAAACCGTCGCAGCGGAAAATCTATGCGATGCCGATGAGTTGGAGCGCTTGCGCAGCTTTCTCGATAAGCAGCTCACTCATCTTCACGCCGCCGTCTCGCGTCTCGCCAACCGTCTGCAAAGACGTCTTCTGGCCCAGCAAAGCCGGGCGTGGGATTTCGATCTTGAAGAGGGCATGTTGGATGCTGGGCGCCTATCGCGTGTCGTGACCGATCCGTTGCATCCTCTCTCGTTCAAGCGCGAACGGGACATGACCTTCCGCGATACGGTGGTGACTTTGCTGCTCGACAATTCCGGCTCCATGCGCGGGCGTCCGATCATGGTTGCCGCCTCTTGCGCCGATATTCTGGCCCGGACGCTGGAGCGTTGCGGGGTGAAGGTCGAGATCCTCGGGTTTACGACACGGCAATGGAAGGGCGGGCAGACCCGCGAGCAATGGCTTGCTCAGGGTAAGCCGCAAGCGCCGGGCCGTCTCAATGATTTGCGCCATATTATCTACAAATCCGCCGACGTGCCATGGCGACGGGCCAGGCGAAATCTCGGCTTGATGATGCGGGAGGGCCTGCTCAAGGAAAATATTGACGGCGAGGCTCTCGCCTGGGCGCATAATCGGCTTATGGCGCGGCCGGAGCAGCGGCGAATATTAATGATGATTTCCGATGGCGCCCCCGTCGATGACTCAACGCTTTCCGTCAATTCCGGAGCCTATCTGGAACGCCATCTGCGCCAGGTTATCCATGAAATCGAAAGCCGCTCGCCGGTGGAGCTGATCGCCATTGGTATCGGCCATGACGTCACCCGGTATTACAGCCGCGCCGTAACAATTACGGATGCGGAGGAACTCGGCGGTGCGATGACGGATAAGCTTGCAGAACTTTTCGACGAACATGCGGCTTTTGACCGTGCACAGACGAGCAGGAACCGGCTCGCGGACAGAAAAAAGGCATGAATCAATAAATAAGAGATGTTTCGATAGGTCTGGAAAAATTAAAAACGCTCTCCGACCGGCCACCCCGTCAGAGCCAGACAATTTGTCATTATTAAACGCGAAGTGCGTCTATCAGCCTGTCCAGCGTATCGATCGTTGAGCGCTCCGCGCGCCCATTGACGAGGCCAGGCCGGAAGTGCCGCTGGAATGCAGCCGTCACAATCTCCGTCTGATTGCAATACTGACCTGTTGGCTCAACCTCGTAGCCATAAGCTGCAAGCTGTTTCTGGAACCGCTGAATTTCGGGATGCTGATCTCCGACGCCAAACCCGGCATCGTCTTCAAACGGTGATGGTTCGACCCAATGGCCGATCCCGGCGCTTGCCAAACGCTTCCAATCGAATTTTTCGCCGGGGTCGCATTTACGGTGCGGTGCGACATCTGAATGCGCAAGAACCCGATGCGGTTTAATGTTGTGTCTTTCAATAATATCCCGGCATAGTGCTTCCACAGCCTGCATCTGCGCTTCGCCAAAATCGGGATAGCCTGCGTCATGGCCCGGATTGTGGATTTCGATCCCGATGGAAGCGGAGTTGATATCTCTCTCGCCGGCCCAAAAGGCGTGGCCGGCATGCCAGGCTCGCATGTCCTCGCGCACCATCTGTATGATACGCCCGTTTTCGTCGATCAGATAATGACAGGACACACGCGATTCGGGCGTGCAAAGCCAGTCAAGCGCGTGCTCGGCTGTTTTCGTGCCCGTATAGTGGAGCAGGAGGATCGTGGGAGATTGTGCGTTCTTCCTTGGCTCGAAATTTATAGCGGCTCGCCAGTCCGCATCGAGCAAGGTGTCTAGAGCCATTTGGTCTTTGTAAGACATATGTGATCGCTACGATAGCTGTTCATTGCCGCCTTTCGCGGCGAATCTCGTCATAAGCCCCGTTAATTGCCGCGATTTTCTTATTGGCAATATCGATCATTTCTTGAGGCAAGCCGCGTGCGATCATCTTGTCGGGATGGTTTTCGACGATGAGTTTCCGGTAATGGCGCTGGAGATCTTCGTCGGTAATTTCCGGCGGGACGCCAAGCACATGATAGGGGCTTTCACGCTCTGCGGTGCAATGTCTTGCCAGGATGTAGCGGAATTCAACTTCGCTGATTCCAAAGTGTTTCGCCACGGTCTCCAGATAGTCGCGCTCGCGGGGATGGATTGTCTGATCCGCCTGAGCGATATGAAACAGCCCATCGAGAATATTGCGCAGCATCTCTGGATCGTCGCCGAACAGGCGCGCGAGCTGCTTTGCATAGGACTCAAAGCCGGCCGTGTCCTGTTTTGCAAGGTCGAAGACGCGCGCAACATTTTTGCGCTCGCTTTCAGGGACTTTGAAAACCTCCTTGAAAGCGTGCACTTCGTCTTTCGTCACCTGGCCGTCAGCCTTCGCCATCTTCGCACCCAGTGCGATGACGCCAATTGTAAATGCCAGCTGTTTGTCGACTCCTTCGCCGCCACTGTCGCGATCAACGACCAAATGCCCGGCAAGTCCGCCGACCAATGCACCGAGAGGGCCGCCTATCGCCAAGCCCGCCGCAGCGCCAGCCAATTTGCCCCAGATCGACATGACGTCACCCTATTCCATTTCGTTAAAAAATGCTGGCAAAAAATACGCAAAGCTTCGTGAGCTATTCATGCTATGCGAACACCCATAAATAACGCCTGGAGAGTTTATGCAGCGCCCTTTCGCTGAGCCTGAGCGGCAAGGCAAGATTGAACACTCAAGCGAACTGGCTGGCCTCGTCGCCGGATTTACCGGTGTTGTCATTTTTGGCCTGACCCTGCCGATGACTCAATTCGCTTTGGACGGTTTTGATGTCTACGCTGTTGGCATCGGGCGTGCCATTCCTGCTGCGTTGTTGGCTGGCGTGATACTCCTGCTTAGCAAGCAGCCGATCCCGCCCCGGCGATATTGGATGCAAATCCTAATCGCAGCGGCCTGTTTGATTTTTGGATTCCCGCTATTTGTAACCGCGGCCATGCAATATGTCCCCTCCGCGCATGGCGGTGTCATACTCGCGATATTACCGCTTGCAACCGCAATGGCCGGTGCGCTGATCGCCGGCGAGCGGCCATCCCTTGGTTTTTGGCTGACGGGTGTCGCGGGCTCGATCCTGGTGCTGCTCTTTGCGATCATGGAGTCCGACGGTTTGACGCTCGAATATGCCGACCTGCTGCTCGTTGCCGCCGTAATTTCTGCCGCCATTGGATATGCGCAGAGTGGGATGCTGGCGAGAACATTTGGCGGCTGGCAGGTGATCTCCTGGGCACTTGTTTTCAGCCTGCCGGTGCTCATTCTCTTGACGTTTCTTCTTGCTCAGCCGGTTCGTCCGGATGTCTCGCACAGCGCCTTGCTAGGCTTTCTTTACGTATCGCTCATGAGCCAGTTCTTCGGCTTCTTTTTCTGGAACAAAGGCATGGCTCTGGCAGGCGTTGCGCGCACCGGGCAGCTTCAGCTTCTACAGCCCTTTGTGACGCTCGCGGCGGCGGCATTCTTGCTCGGCGAAGATGTCGGGTGGCGTCATGCTGGATTTGCGCTCGCGGTCGTGGCAATCGTCATGATCGGCCGGCGATTTCGCGTAAAAAGAAAAACTATCTAAAGAGGGAACCGAGAATGTGGAAAACCTTTAGTCACCGGAGCGATTACCGGCATTTTCTCACCATCCCAACGCGCTGGATGGACAATGACGTCTATGGCCACGTCAATAATATTATTTACTATTCTTTCTTTGATACGGTTGTGAACCAATATCTTCTTGAAGGCGGTTTTCTCGATTTCGAGCACGGCGAAGTTATCGGTTTGGTGGTTGAGACCGGCTGTCGTTATGCCAAGCCGATCGCGTTTCCCGATGTCGTGACGGCGGGGCTGCGCGTTACCCGTATTGGTAACAGCTCAGTACGCTATGAGATCGGTCTCTTTCGCGGCGATGACGAAGATGCGGCTGCCGAAGGCCATTTCGTTCATGTCTATGTTGGCCGCATATCCCGCCGTCCGGAACGGCTGCCCGATGATTTGCGCAAATTACTTCAGCCTTTATTTGTCGAGACGGAGTCCGCGCTTTAGCAATCCGCCTATGCAGACGGGTTCTCGTCAGCTTCCTGTGCCGCAGCGTAAGTTTCATCCAGCTCCTGCATGCGCTTAAGGGCGGGACGCGTCTTTAGCCGGTCTGTATAGCTGATAAATTCGGGCCTGTCCGGAATAACGCCGAACATCATCCCATAGTTGAGTGCCGAGCCCAGCACCACATCGGCTGCGCAGAAGCGGTCGCCAAGCAGATAATCTCCTTGGGAGACGGCTTGTGCGATAACGTCCATGACCGTCTCGAAATCGCCATAGCCGACGGTGCTGGGCGGCACAGCGGGGCGCTGGAAGGCTTTATCGGTCATGGCTGGCTCGATGCAGCCGGGTGCGAAGAACAGCCAGCGCAAATAGGTTCCGCGCTCCGGGGCGTCGATTGCCGGCGCTAACCCCGCCTCCGGGAAGGCATCGGCCAGATAGCAGCAAATGGCGGCGCATTCGGTGACGACCGTGTCGCCATGTTTGATTGCGGGGACTTTTCCCATCGGATTGATGGCAAGGTAGTCAGGCAATTTATGCTCGCTTTTTTTGAAGTTCAGGATTTTCAGCCTATAGGGTACGCCAAGCTCCTCAACCATCCAAAGTATGGTGCCGGACCTGCTGCGCGGCGCATAATAAAATTCGAGTTCCCGATCAGTCATAAAAGACCCCAATAGAAAAAACGGCCGCCAATCTGACGGCCGCAGGAACTGAAAATCCAGGAAAAATTATTGCTGCTTTGTTTTGCCGCCCTTTTGAGCAGCTTCTTCCTTCGCTTTTTTTGCAAGCTCGATCTGACGATCACGGATAGCCACCATTAAGCGCTTGCGGGCTTCCTTGTATTTTTCATTATCGACAGGCTTGCCCGTCAAAGCTTTGTCAAAGCCGGTCAGCGGAACCGGGAAACCAATCGCCTTGCCTGCCAGATTGATGGCGGCGACAACGACCTGCTTGCCCTTCTTCATCTGGTCGACCACCGCTTGCGTCGCTTCAGCTTCAGCCGTGCAGCCCGCAGCGTGGCAAAGCGTATATTTCAGCTTTACAGCCTCATTCTCATCGACCTTGACCTGAACGCCGGGCGGCAGGGCCATACCCAAAGGCACCATCACCATTAACGCCTTTTTGTCCTGGCCCTGAACTTCGCGGATGGCGGCAGAGACCAGAACACGGCCTGTATTGCCATCGAGACGCTCATGATGGGTCAGACAGACATTCAGCTTCTGTTTGGGATCGGTTAGGTCAGGCGCGGTTTCGCAGAGTTTGACCCAGGCGGCCTGTTCCGATTTGCCTTTTGCGCTTTTCTGCGCCTGCGCCGAGGCTGGGGCCGCAGCAAAGCTCGCAGTCAGTGCAAGCGCCAGCGTCAACAGGCAGCCACGAACGCCAATTCGCATCCGACCTTCAATTCGTTTTCCAACCATATTCATTGACCTTTCAATTCGCATCGGGGTGCCAATCGTCATGTTCGATCTGTAGCTTCGCCCCCAAACGGTGTTCCGGATAATCTGTCGCTCGCTTGCTCCGCCGGAAAACCTCTTCGCGATTTTGACCTTCAGCTAACCGGGTCCAATCACTCAAATGCGGCAATCCCGTGGCAACGTTATATCAGCGTGATTTCTCTCTACAATTCATACCGGGACATTCACAAGCGGATGTTCCCAGAAAAGCTTGCCTTACATAACACGGCGATGAAACACAGCGGTAGCAAAGCGGCATCAGTAAGACAGTTTTCGTGACCATAAAATGTGCTATGCGGGGATGAGGACAAATGGTTCGCCCCCATTATTAAGGATTTTTGTTATGAAAGCCTTTTCCGGCCCCTTGATCCAATTCCTTACGGTAATTTTAGCTTCATGGGCGGCATTATCTCACAACATCGTTATCGCCGAGCCGCGACATGGCATTGCGATGCATGGCGAGCCCAAATATCCGGCGGGTTACACGCATTTCGCTTATACCGATCCGGACGCAGTCAAAGGTGGGCGCATGGCGTTCGGCGTACAAGGGTCTTACGACAGTCTGAATCCGTTCATTATTAAGGGCAACGCTGCTCCCGGCATTCGCGAATATGTATATGAGACCTTGCTGGCGCGCTCTTTTGACGAGCCTTTTTCGCTCTACGGTCTTCTCGCCGAAACGGTCGAAACGCCGGAGGACCGTTCATGGGTCCTCTTCATACTGCGCCCGGAAGCGCGCTTTTCAGACGGGCAGCCTGTCACCGTCGAAGATGTGATTTTTTCTTTGCAGCTGCTGCGGGAAAAGGGCAGACCGAACCATCGTAGCTACTATGCCAAGGTCGATCAAATCGAACGCGTCGGCGAACGCGGCATCAAGCTGATTTTCAAGCCGGATGGCGATCTGGAAATGCCGCTGATAATGGGGCTCATGCCGGTCCTGCCGAAACACCTTATCGATGCGGAAAGTTTCGATAAAACCAGCCTTGAAGCCCCGGTCGGGAGTGGACCCTACAGCGTTGCGGATGTCGATCCCGGTACGGCTTTACATCTGAAACGCGACCCGGACTATTGGGGACGTAACCTGCCCGTGCGCCGCGGCTTTTATAATTTCGATGAGATTCGCTATGAGTTTTATCGAGACGGCAACTCGATGTTCGAGGCCTTCAAAAAGGGGCTGTTTCTGATCAACCGGGAGAGCGATCCGAGCCGCTGGGCTCGCGAATATAATTTCCCCGCAATCTCAGACGGACGCATTCTCAAGAAGAGCTTTGAAACCGGTACGCCCGCCGGTATGAACGGGCTGGTTTTCAATACGCGCAGACCGATCTTTTCGGACAGGCGCGTACGTGAGGCGCTCATCCTTCTCTTTGACTTTGAATGGATCAACGCCAACCTTTTTCATGGCCTTTATGAGCGCACTCAGAGCTATTTTCACGGATCCGAGCTTTCCTCCTTTGGCCGCCCTGCCGATGAGCGCGAGCGCGCTTTGCTTGCGCCCTTTCCCGATGCTGTAATCCAAGCCGCGATGGAGGGCACATTGAAGCAGCCGGTGTCCGATGGCTCAGGGCGAGACCGCGACCGCCGGCGCAAAGCGCTCCGGCTTTTGAAAGAGGCCGGTTATCAGCTTCAAGCGGGCAAGCTTGTCAATGAGGCGACGGGCGAGCCCTTCTCTTTTGAAATGCTTGCGGCCACCCGCGAGCAGGAGCGGGTGTTTTTGACCTATGCGCGGTCGCTGCGACGGGCCGGTATCGAGGTTCGGATCAGGCAGGTCGATGCCGCGCAATATCAGAGCCGCAAGACCAATTTCGACTTCGACATGATCCAGAATTTTTGGAGCGCCTCGCTGTCGCCGGGGAATGAGCAGAGCTTTCGCTGGTCGTCCGGGGCAGCGGATGCGGAAGGCAGTTTCAACTATGCTGGCGTCAAAAATCCCGCGGTCGATGCTGTGATCTCTGAGATTCTCGCGGCGAAAAGTCGTGAGGCCTTTGTCTCCAACATACGCGCACTGGATCGGGTCTTGATGAGCGGGTCTTATGTCGTCCCGCTCTATCATCTGCCGGAGCAGTGGGTTGCCCACTGGACCCAGCTTCGTCATCCGAAGGTCACGCCGCTTTACGGCTATCAGATCGATAGCTGGTGGATCGAAAGCGAGCCAAAACAGCGCGCCGAGGCGCAGTAGGGTGGGGACCTTCCTCTTCCCGGCGTAGATCGGGATCATTTTAAATGGAAACGATCCTGATCCCTAACTGTGTCGTGCTCTAAACGTCTCCGGTCTCGACCTTTTGTTTAAGCCGCGCCAGCCCCTCCTCATAGTCGGCACCAACGAGACTGTCGAGCATCAGGCCGAACCATCGCTCGATGGGATTGGATGTCGGGGGCGTATTGAGCGACCAGACCACCTTCGTCCCTGAGTCTTCAGGCTGGAGCTGAAAGCCGGCCTGCGCCGTCCCCATTTCCCCGAAATCGAGCGCGGTTACGACCTTTTCGTTCGGCGTGCTCTCTATGATTTCCTGGCTGCCGGAGCCGACCTGCTCATTGTCGCTGCGCCAGGTCATTTTCGCCCCGACGCCCTCTTCCGGGCCGGCGAAAGTATACTCCGCATTCGGGTCGCGCGGGACCCAGGGGGACCACTCGTTAAAGCGGCGATAATTATTGATGTAAGGAAAAATTTGCGCGGGTTCCGCCTCGATCACAGTTGAACGCTCGACATGGACTTCGGCGGGCAATAAGAAGCCGACACCCACGAAAATCACGCTCAGAACAACCAGCGTTATCAACAAACCTTTGAGAAACTTCACGATTCTTCTCCTTTTCTGACGTGCGGCCAGACGCTATGATCCGCCGTGATTGTGGTTGTATTACAAACTGCACGAAGATCGTTTCGGCCTAACGTGAAAAGCCGGGATTTACACGACAAATATGAGAAAACGGGGAATATCAAATGCGTCTTACGCCTCCAACAAATGCAGCATTTTTTCTCTCCATGCTGCTCGCCGGGCTTTCCATCATCGGCCAATTTGTGAGCATGGTTTCGAATTACATCCCGATCAGCATGTTTTGGGTCGCAATCGTTGCTTATATCGTGCTTTGGCTGGGAAATCTTGTCCGCGGATTTTAGGGCTCCTCAGTTTGCGTGACTGAGCATTCCGGCCCCATCTCGGATTTTACAGGGCTGTCAGAAACCCGGTCCGATTTCGTCATCCGGCCATGCGATTGTGCGGATATGATAGTCTTGCTCAAGCGAGGCAAACAGGAGTAGCAGCGGCATGACGCCGAGACCTTACGGGATTGGCTATTCAATCCCGAACCATGACGATTACGCCCTTGTCAAACTCGGACCGGCTCTTGATGCAGCCGCAACGATGGGCATCGACTATGTCGAGCTGCCGCTCTATGCGCTTGATCTTGTTGCCCATGGCCGGGTGTTACCCGACCGCCTGAAGCGGGTCAAAGGCCTCACGAGCGGGCGTCCCTTCGGATATACGATGCATGGACCGCTGGGGCTCAACCTCATGGAGAGCGCCGAAAGAGTTCCGATCCATAAAGATGTGCTGAAGGCGACATTGGAGGTGACAGCCGAGCTGGGCGGCGTGCATTATGTTGCCCATGTCGGCCACCTGCCGCCTGTGGAGGATGTCGATCAGGAAAGCCGCTATGCCCGCCAGCGCGATATTTTGACTGAACTGGCGGATTTTGCCGGCGATCATGGCATTACGATCGCCGTTGAGAATTTGTTCGGGGGCGGCCCGAGGGGCACGCTTCCATCACGGCTGGCCAAGGAAATCGCGGCGATCGATCATCGCTCTGTCAGGGCATGCATCGATTTTTCCCACGCCTATTTGCTGGCGACGGCGCGCGGAGCCGATTTTATTGATGAAGTGGTGGCTCTTGCGCCTTATGCCCGGCATTTGCATGTCCACGATTCATTCGGGATTTTGTCCAATCAATTTGCAAGTCACCGTGCGGAGCGGGTGGCTTATGGGATTGGCGATTTGCATTTGCCCCTGGGACTCGGCTCCATCCCCTGGGATACTCTGATGGAGCGCTGTGCATTTCCTGATCGCGTCATTTTCATCAATGAGCTTGCGCCGCCTTACTCGTGCGACCTGCCGGACGTGCTTCAAAAAACCCGTGATTTGGCGGCAAAGGCGAGGATTGGTACGGCTGTGTAGAGCGGGACGAGGATGAGACCGGTTCCAGTCAGGACGGGACCGCGAGCTGATTTTCGCGCAAGTGCTTATACAAGGAAAAGGTCCTGTATCAGGACCGTTCCTATATGAAATGGCAGTCTATTCTGTAGATTTCGGGCTGTAAGAGGTTTGGACTGTCTCAACCGAAACTTTGGTTTGCAAGGTGCTGGCAGGCTCCTCAACGCTCAGCGCAAAAAGACCCAGAAACATTGCCATGACGGCAATGCATGCGGCAAGAATACCGTACATATGTCGTGTTCTCCCAATATCCCTGATCCAAGCGCTCACCATATGAAGGCTTTGTTTATAAAGCGCTTAAATCCCCCCAAAGGATTTAAATGTTCTACGAATAGGGTGATGCTTTCGCAAGCAATGCGGTTATGGGGGCTGGCCTTTTTCTTCGATCATTGTCTTTGCGGTCACGCATCATTCGTCCAATAGCTTATCAACACGCCAAAAAACCGAAATATTCGAACAAGCTTCTCTGATAGCGAAATTGTCATCACATTTTGAAACAGTGAGGACGGGTTGCGTGATAGACAAAAGGCCAAATTCCTAGCTGAGGACTCGTATGAATTTCACACAGACAGGCATCTCGTTTGAGGACCAGACCGCATTTCCTGCAAAATTTACCCATCCCGACATCACCGCCAAAGGCGAAAGGCGGGCAAGTGTTGCGCTCGACAAGCTCGAAACGCTTTGGATCAACACGGGCAGCCTGTGCAATATCGAATGCTTAAACTGTTATATCGAGTCCGGGCCCAAGAATGACCGGCTGGTCTATATCACCGTAGAAGAGGCCGTTGCCTATTTCGACGAGATAGTCAGTCTGGGGCTGGGAACATCCGAGATCGGCTTCACGGGCGGCGAGCCTTTTATGAACCCTGATATCATCGCTATGAGCGAAGCCGCGCTGTCCCGCGGGTTTCAGGTGTTGATTCTGACCAATGCCATGACGCCGATGCAGCGCCCGCGCGTGAAAGCAGGGCTATTGAAGCTCCGCGAGACTTATGGGGATCGCCTGATGCTTCGTGTCAGCCTCGATCACTATACCCAGGCCCTGCACGAAAAAGAGCGCGGCCCGGAGAGCTGGAATTCAACGATTGCCGGGACGGACTGGCTCGCGGAAAAGGGCTTCAAGCTCAACATCTGCGGCCGGACCTGCTGGCATGAGGATGAAGCGGGGTCACGCGCGGGCTATGCTGCGCTTTTTGCCGCGCGCGGCTGGCCTGTCGATCCAGATCATCCGGGCGAGCTGGTTTTGCTGCCCGAGATGGATGAGCGGGTCGAAGTGCCTGAAATCACAACGGACTGCTGGGGTATTCTCGGAATTTCGCCAAGCCAGATCATGTGCGCCACGAGCCGAATGGTGGTGAAACGCAAGGGCGCTGAAAAGCCTATGGTTCTGCCTTGCACGCTGTTGCCTTACATTGAAGCGTTCGAAATGGGGACAACGCTTGACGAGTCGGTGAAAGCGGATGGCGGCATGTTTGAGGATGGTGCGGTCAAGCTGTGCCATCCCCATTGCGCGAAGTTTTGCGTGCTCGGCGGCGGGAGTTGTTCGACCTAGGCGCTGGAAGTCAGCTCATCGCCCATCAACATGAGGTGGCGGTTTTCCCAATCAGCTTCGTCTAAAGATTTAAGACCGCATTTGATGAAAAATTCCGCCGATGCGCTGTTTGCTGCGGTTACGGCGTGAAAACCGGGGATTAGATTCGTTTCGCAATGATTGCGGAACGCCCCAATCAGAGCAGCGCCAATTCCTTTCCCGCGCCGATCCGACCGAACATTCACATGCAAATGCGCAGGACAGGCTTCAATCGGCGCCGTCGAAAAACGCAAATAATAATCCGGGCCGGGAAGGGGAGGGCGGTTGCTTACCGGACTTCCTGCCAAATAGCCCGAAACTGCGCCGGTCTCATCCAGCGCGATGAAGGCCATATCAGGGAAGTGGTGAAGATAGCGGCCGAGCCAGAGATCGTGGTAAGCGGCGCGTTCCTGATCGGAGCTGAAACCTGTCCTTGCCGTGCTCTCGAAGAAGATCGCATCGATCTGCGCATCCAGCGCCTCTGAGCGGCTTAGCTCCGATAGCGGCAAAATCCGTGCCATCTCAAAGCCGGAAATGCTTCGACAGCTTGAGCCCTTGTGCCTGATAATTCGACCCGATGCCTGCGCCGTAAAGATGATCCGGCGTTTCGGTCAGCCGCTCATAGATCACCCGGCCGACAATCTGACCGTCTTCGAGAATGAAAGGCACCTTATGGCTGCGCACTTCAAGCACGACGCGGCTCCCGGCGCCGCCTGCTGCTTGGTGGCCAAAGCCGGGATCGAGAAAGCCTGCATAATGCACACGGAACTCACCGACCAACGGATTGAACGGCACCATCTCAGCGGCATGGCTCGGCGGGACATGGACGGCTTCTTTTGAGGCCAGGATATAGAATTGATCGGGATCGAGGATCAGCCGCTTTTCGCTGCGCGCCTGGATCGGCTCCCAGAAATCATCCACGGCACAAGCATTAGGCCGATCCATATCGACGACGCCCGTATGGCGTTTGGCGCGATAGCCGATGATCCCGCCATCGCTAGCGCCTGCAAGATCGACCGATAAGGCAATGCCATCGGCGATATCTGCGATCTCCGCCGAAATAAGCCGCTGTTCGTCATGCAGTTTGAGCAGATCGTCATCGGTATGGGCGGGCGTTCCCTGCCGAAAACGGATTTGTGCAAGCAGCGAACCGGGCCGGACCAGCACAGGGAAGGTCTGCGGGCAGATTTCCGCATAAAGCGGGCCGTTATACCCGGCCGGGATCTGATCGAAGGCCGGACCTGTGGAGGTAATGACTCGGGTGAAGACGTCGAGCCGGCCTGTTGAGCTTTTTGGATTGGCCGCTGCCGAAATTCCAGGCGGCAGAGAAAGCCGTTCCTGCAATGGAACAAGATAGACGCATCCGGTCTCAAGCACCGCCCCTTCGTCAAGAGCAATTTCATGCAGGCTGAAAGCGCTGAGTTTGGCTTCGACGCTCATTCGCGTATTGGGCAGAAAGCTAGCTCGTACGCGGTAAGCGACATCGCCGAGCCGCAGATCGAGGCTCGCAGGCTGAATTTGTGTCGCCGGGATCAGTGTGCTGGCAGATATTTGTCCCGCTTCAATGAGGCTGCGCAGCGTCTGCGCTGGAAGGAGGCCGTCCTTAATATTTGGCATCCCAGATCCCGCTATGAATGGTTGTCACGCAGGATGAGCATAATCTCTTGAGTGATACAATCAAATTGGCGGCTTAATAACGAAGCTTTAGAACATCGTACCAGCCGCGACGGTTTACCCTCCGGAGACCGTATCGGTAGAGAACCGGCCACGCTTGTTCGCCCGGCCGGTTCGTGCCATTTCCCAAAGTGTGTTTATCCCGCGGAATTGTTGCTGACAGCGTAGTCCGTCAGCTCTTCAAGGACTTTCTGATAAAACTCGATCTCTGATGATTTATAATCGAGGCCGTGCCGTTCGAAGATCGTCTTGTAAAGGTAGTCGGCGCTATTATAGGCGATCCAAACCTGCCCCTCAGCATCTTCGTAGACGATTGCTTTTGGTGGAAAATCGATGCCGGCAATCTGGTTTTTATTCATGAGCGGCGTGCCGTAAGCCGGGTTGCCAACGGATACGACGATGGTCGGTTTCATCTCCTTTTCATATTCTGAGGCAGCCTCGGCGTGGTCGAATCTGGGAAAAATCTTCATTCCTTTGTTTTGAGCGGCCTCTTCAAAGCGCTTTGCCGTCATTTCGACGGAATGAATGCTTTTTTTCTTCAATATCCCATTATCCGCGATCGCGTAGCCAGAGCCAACCAAAGCCAGCAATAATGCTATGGCGATTATACGCATGTCTTCACCTCCATTGCTTGTTTTGCCTGTGACGGATCTTGCACACCATTCCCGGAGGTGGTCAGCTATGGCCCTAAATTCAATAATTACTGAGGAGTTTTATGACTCTACAGAATTAACCTATGATTGAGTAATGAGTGGCTTCTTTAAACAGGCTGTATGGAAACCGGCTTGCAGCCACGTTAAAAAACTCGCTAAAAGGGCCGCGTCGAGATCGATCAGGCTCGGCTTTTCTGCCCGGCAGGTTTTTTGTTTTCAAAAGATATTGGCCGATGGCAAAGCATTGCA
>CAZMAC010000001.1:15677-23074 GCA_964564085.1 uncultured Hyphomicrobiaceae bacterium | reverse complement strand
CTGACCGAGACAGATTTCCTGGCCGATCCCAAGCCTAAGAGCGATAGCGCACCACTGAAGACAAAGAGCAGTGCGACGGCTCAGGAGGCGGAACATGCTTGACAAAACCGGCTATGTCACACCGCCCTCCCGGCGTTCCCGCCTCGCACATCGCAGTCCGATTTCGTCGAAGGACGGCGGCGCGAAGCTTGCCGAGCAACCCTTTGGAGGTAAGCTGATCGTCAGAGGCGAGGCACCGCAAATTGTAGCGCCTCTCACTGAGCAAACCGGAATAACGCTGCCAACCACACCATGCACATCGGCGTCTATGGAGCCTTGCACGGCTCTCTGGCTCGGACCGTCCGAATGGATGCTGCTCACGGCGGAGAGCGAAGAAAAAACCCTGCTTGCAACGATCAAAAATACCCTCGACGGTATCCACCATCAGCTCGTCGATATAACGGATTATTATACGATGATCCGGCTGAGCGGCGCGCATAGCCGCGAGATGCTCGCAAAGCTGACGACGCTCGACCTGCACCCCCGCGCTTTTCCGGAGGGAGCCGTCAAAGGCTCGATCTTCGGCCGCGTCCCCGCAACATTATATCAACGTCCCTTGGAAAACGCGGAAGAAGCGTCGTTCGAGCTGTTCATCCGCCGATCGCATGCCGATTATCTTTGGTGTCTGCTGGCGCTCGCCGGACGCGAATATGGACTGCCGGAACAACAGCCGGAGGGCCGGGTCAAGCTCGCCGAACCACAATGAGCTCTGTCAAAAGCTCAAAACTAAACGCGCGTGAAAGTTGGCTATAAAAGGCCAAACGCCAATTTAAGCATTTGCTCAGCATCGCTATATTTTTTAGTCGAACCGCGCTCCATCGGCGGACACAAATTTCAGCCATTAATTCCCGGTCACTGTCTTTACCGCGAACAAATATGGCGTTTTTTTTGCACCGCATGATCACATTCCATCGTAATATTTGAACGGACGTTCCGATGAAAAGCGGGGTCTAGATCAACCTGCGTTTAATCTGAATCGATTAAGCGCAGAAAAGTTGATCTATTTTTTAGGGTTTGAGCAACTGTCCGCGTCCAAATGGACGCGCGTTGCTCTAGAGCCTGTTCCGTTCACATGGAATCGGAACGAGGCTCTAACTTGTTGTTTTGGCGCATTTTCTTCACGCGAACCGGTATCCACTTCGCTTGAAAATGCTCTAGATGGTCGGAGCGCCGGAATTTTTAGGATGAACGAGATGCTGATGGATTCCGAATTGGCAGGTCTTTTGCATCAGTGCAAACCCAGTCACTCTTTGCCACGCGCCTTTTACACCGACCCTGGTCTCTTTGAAGCCGACATACATCATATTTTTGCGCAGGACTGGCTTTTCGCACTTCCGGCTGCTGAAATACCCAAGACCGGCAATTTCGTTACGCTCCAGATCGGTTCGTATTCGATCATCATCGTGCGCGGCGCAGATGGCGAGATCCGGGCCTTTCACAATAGCTGCCGCCATCGCGGCTCACGCATTTGCCTGACCGCCCGCGGTTCTGCGCCAAAGCTCGTCTGCCCCTATCACCAATGGACCTATGAGCTGGACGGCCGCCTGATCTTCGCGCGCGATATGGGAGCCGATTTTGATGCATCGCAACACGGGCTGAAACCGGTTCATTGCCGCCATACTTCCGGCATGGTGTTCATCTGCCTCGCCGAGACGGCACCGGCCTTCGATGCTTTTGCGGAATACGCGGCACGCTATCTTGGGCCGTTCCAATTGGAGAAAGCCAAGGTCGCGCATAAGAGCGCCATCATCGAAAAAGGCAACTGGAAACTGGTCATGGAGAACAATCGCGAGTGCTATCACTGCGCGGGGATGCATCCCTCTCTATGCCGGACCTTTGACGATAATCCTTTCATTGCAGGCGCCGGTCCCAGCGGAGGCGATCCGGCAATCGAAACATTTCTCGACCGCTGTGAGTCCGCGGGATTACCGTCCCGCTACTACATCGCTCCATCGCATCAATGGCGTTTTGTCCGGGTCCCCCTGCTCGGGGCGGCGGAGAGCTACACCCTGGATCGCAAAACATCGGTGAGTCAGCTTTTGCCGAATATGCCGTTCAAGAATGCCGGTGCTCTTTTGCTTTTCCATTACCCCAATAGCTGGAACCATGTTCTGTCCGATCACGCCGTGATGTTTCGGCTATTCCCGGTCGCACCGGGCGAGACGGAAGTGAGCACGACATGGCTGGTGCATCAGGATGCCGTCGAAGGTGTCGATTACGACCTTAAAAAACTGACCGAGGTCTGGCTGGCGACCAATGATGAGGACCGGCAGGTCGTGGAAGCGACGCAGCTCGGGGTCAACTCGCCGGCCTATGAACCGGGGCCATATTCGGAGACACAGGAAAGCGGCGTCATTGAGTTTGTCGACTGGTATCTGGCAATGCTCAAAGGGCGTATCGAAAGCCGAGCCATGATCGCAGCGGAGTAGTCTTTCCATGATTCCGGTGCCGTCTGAGAATACGCCATTCTGGAATGATGAGGAGCTGTTGGAATGCGTCCTTGTTATCAAGGAAGCGCCGAATGTGTGTACATTCGCATTTCGCCCGCCTTCAGGCGCCTGGTTTCGCTATAAGGCCGGGCAATTCATTACTCTGGACCTGCCGGTTCCGGGCGGACCGATCCAGCGGACTTATACGATTTCCTCCAGCCCATCACAGGCGCTTTCAATTTCGGTCACGGTGAAAGCGCAAGCTGACAGCATCGGTTCGCGTTGGATGATCGAAAATCTGAAACCCGGCGACCGGCTTAAAGCTTATGGGCCGGCAGGCATTTTTACCTTGCCGCCTCAGCCGGACGACAAATATTTATTCATCGCAGCCGGATCCGGCATAACGCCGATGATGTCGATGACAGGTTATCTGTTTGACCGCGGCGAAGAGCCGGACGTCAGTTTCATCGCTTGCGCACATCGCCCCTCCGAACTGATTTTCCGCCGCCGGCTTGAGCATATTTCCAGCCGCGTTCCAGGATTTAAACTGCATTTTGTGGTGAACGAGGACGACCCGCATGATGCCTGGACAGGCTATCGCGGCCGCTTGAATCAGCTCATGCTGGGTTTGATGGCGCCCGATTATCTGGAGCGTGAAGTCTATTGTTGCGGTCCTGAGTCATTCATGCAGGCGGTCCGCGAGATGCTATATTCTCTCGGTTACGATATGGAGCGCTACAGCCAAGAAACCTTCCATGCGCCTGTCATTAGCGAAGCGGAAGCACCTGAAATCGACGACGTCTTTCCGCAGGAGGATCTCAGCGCCGAGATTGTCTTTGCGCTTTCCGGTCTTACATCGAGCTGCGCGCAAACCGACACGGTGCTTGCCGTGGCAAAAGCGTCCGGGCTCAATATTCCTTCGGGTTGCACCTTCGGCCTGTGCGGAACCTGCAAGGTAAAGAAGCGCTCAGGCGAGGTGCATATGGTGCATAATGGCGGGATCAGCGAGGAAGATGTCGAAGACGGCTATATTCTCGCTTGCTGCTCCAACCCGATTGGCCGCGTCGAAATTGAAGTTTGAGGGTCCGCTATACCATCCATAGCTGAAATGCCCTCATTTTAGAAGGGACGTGCAGGATGCGTTTTGACGGTATCTACACTCCGGTCGTCACACCTTACCGTGAGACGTTCGAAATCGATCGCGACCGCTTTGCGGAAGTGATTGAACATCTTATCGCATCCGGCGTGCATGGGATCATTGTCGCAGGCACGACGGGAGAATATTACGCGCAAACAGCCGAGGAACGCCTTGGATTGATGCGTCTCACAAAGGATCTGATCAAAGCCCGCGTTCCTCTCATTGTCGGCACTGGCGCTATATCGACCCAGGAATCCGTAGGGTACGCGGAAGCGGCCCGGCACGCCGGCGCGGATGCCATTCTCGTCGCCTCGCCGCCCTATGCCGTGCCGACCGAGAAAGAAAACGCTCTTCATGCGCTTGCAATTGACCGCGCCGCAAATTTGCCGGTCATGCTTTACAACTATCCCGGCCGCACGGGCGCCTCGATGGGCGAAGAGTTTCTGGATCGCGTGGGCGCATCGGTCAATTTCTGTGCAATCAAGGAAAGCTCCGGCGATCCCAACAGATTGCATCTTCTCGCGCGCGACTATCCCCACATTCAACTCGCTTGCGGCATGGATGATCAGGCGCTGGAGTTTTTCGTTTGGGGCGCACGGAGCTGGGTATGCGCCGGGTCGAATTTTCTGCCGGGCGAGCATATTGCGCTTCACCGCACCTGCGCCATTGAGGGCAATTTCGCCAAAGGCCGCCGCATCATGTCGGCCATGTTGCCCTTGATGCGCGTACTTGAGCAGGGCGGCAAATTCGTCCAATGCATCAAGCACGGATTGACATATGAGGGTATTCCGGTCGGACCGCCGCGCCGGCCGCTTCAGCCACTCAACAAGGATGAAAAACGAGAGCTTGAGCGCGTCATCCGTACCGTGAAAACGGTTATTGCCGGTATTGAAGCCGAACAAAACACCACGACACCACGATTCAGCGAGGCTGCCGAATGAGCCGGATTCTTACCTCAGACGAATATCGTCAGCTTGCGCATGGTTTGGCCTTGCGAGGCAATGCCTTCATCTATGGCGCATTCCGCCCCGCCGCCTCGGGCCGGACATTTGCAAGCTATAATCCGGCGACGCGGACACCGCTCGCGCAAATCGCCGCCTGCCAGGCGGAAGATGTCGATTTCGCGGTCGTAAAAGCGCGCGAAGCGTTCGAGGATGGGCGGTGGTCCCGCCTGCATCCGGCGGCCCGGAAAGAGTCCTTACGCGAACTCGCAAAGCTGATGGAACGCCGCCGTAATGAGCTTGCCGTGCTTGAAAGCCTCGACAGCGGCAAGCCCATCCGGGATATCGAAACGGTCGATCTGCCGGAGACTTTGAATACGCTGCGCTGGCACGGCGAGGCGATCGACAAAATTTACGATCAGATGGCGCCGGTCGGTGATGATGCGCTGGCGATGATTACGCGTGAGCCGATCGGCGTTGTCGGGCTGGTGCTGCCCTGGAACTTCCCTCTCCTGATGCTTGCCTGGAAGATCGGACCGGCGCTGGCGGCAGGTTGCTCAGTGATTGTCAAACCGGCGGAGCAGACCTCGCTAACCGCGCTTGCGGTTGCCGAACTCGCGATTGAAGCCGGGATTCCGCGCGGTGTCTTCAATGTCGTCACCGGCGATGGTCCCGGTGCGGGCGAGCCACTCGGCCGTCATATGGGCGTCGACATGGTGTCCTTCACCGGCTCGACGGAAACCGGGCGGCGCTTCCTGACATACGCCGCAGGGTCGAACCTTAAAAAGATCGTGCTCGAATGTGGGGGTAAGAATCCCGCGATCGTTCTTGAAGACGCCGAGGATCTCGACCTCGTCGCCGGGCATGTGGTCAATGCTGCGTTTTGGAATATGGGCGAGAATTGCTCGGCAAATTCGCGGCTGATCGTTCATGAAAAGATCAAGCCCGAACTCATGGCGCGCATATCGGCGCATTTGCGGGAGTGGCGGACGGGCGATCCGCTCGACCCCGCCAACAGACTTGGCGCGCTCGTGGATGAAGAGCATTTTGCAAAAGTTACCAAAGCGCTGGATGCGGCAAAACATGCGGGCGCGACGGTGATCGCAGGTGGTGAGAGCTGGGATGGCGCGTTTGTTTCTCCGACCGTTCTGGATGGTGTTTCGCCGCAAATGGCATCGGCAAGGGAAGAAATTTTCGGGCCAATTCTCTCAGTGATAACGGTGCGCTCGACGGAAGAAGCGATCCAGCTTGCCAATGATACGCCCTACGGCCTTACTGCATCGGTTTTCTCCGCAAATGGCAAACGCGCTTTGCGCGCCGCTCGCGCCATCCGCGCGGGCACCGTCACGGTCAATTGTTTCGGTGAGGGCGATATCACGACGCCCTTTGGTGGCTTCAAACAGTCGGGCTTTGGCGGCCGCGACAATTCCCTTCACGCACATGACCAATATACGGAACTCAAGACGATTTGGGTTGACCTTTCTGACCGCGCCAGTGAGGAGGCGGTTGCTTGACATCGATCGCGGTTCGCAAGCTGCCGAAAGATACCGGACCGGCGGCGTGGAATGAAATTCTTGCCAAGCCGCCACCGCCGAATGTCCTGGAAGAAGACATTAACGCCGATTGGCTCGTCATCGGAGCCGGGTTTGCCGGCCTGGCGGCGGTCGGGAGGCTTGTTCAACTCCGGCGCAGCGACCGAATTACAGTCTTGGACGCTGTTCGTGTTGGCGAAGGCCCCGGCGGCCGCAATTCGGGGTTTATGATCGACCTGCCTCACGATCTGTCATCGGAAGCCTATGCCGGAAGCCTCGACACCGACCGTCAGCAAATCGCCATGAACCGCACAGCGATCCGATTTGCGCGCGATCTCTGTGAACACTATGCGCTTCCCGCCGAGGCTATGGACCCGAGCGGAAAAATAAATGGCGCCGCGACCGAAAAGGGCAGCAAACATAATCACGAATATGCCGCACATCTCACTCGGCTTGGTGAGCCATATGAGATGTATGATGTGGAGGAGATGAAACGCATCACGGGCACGTGCTGTTATCTTGGCGGGCTTTGGACGCCGGGAACGGTTATGCTCCAGCCTGCGATGTATGTTCGCGGTCTCGCCGAGGGATTATCGCGCGAGCAGGGCGTACAGATCCACGAGCGGTCGCCTGTCGTCGAGCTTGCCCGGCATGACGGCGTCTGGCGCGCTAAAACACCGAATGGCTCGGTGAGTGCGCCCCGCGTGATCCTTGCCGTCAACGGACATGTTGAGAATTTCGGCTTTTTCCGGCGCCGCTTGATGCATGTTTTCACTTATGCCTCGATGACGAGGCCGCTAACGGCTGACGAGGTGAGCGGGCTTGGCGGCGAGAAACGCTGGGCGCTTACACCCGCCGATCCCATGGGAACAACGATCCGCCGTCTCTCAGGCACAGGCGGCGAGCGGATCGTGATCCGCAATCGCTTTACCTATGATCCGTCAATGGAAATCACGGAGGCGCGTATCGGGGCCGTGGCGCGCGATCATGACAAAGCCTTTCGCGCGCGCTTCTCAATGCTGGCTGATGTAAGGATGGACTATCGCTGGGGCGGCCGACTCTGTCTTTCGCGCAATAATGTACCCGCATTCGGAGAGGTTGAGGAGGGACTTTTCTCCGCTTGCTGCCAGAACGGGCTCGGGACCGCAAAAGGCACGCTAAGCGGGATGCTGGCGGCCGATCTGGCCGCGCAGTCAAATTCCCCCTTGATCGCTGATATGCTCGCCATGCCCGAGCCGGAGAAACTTCCCCCCGAGCCAATTGCTTGGATCGGCGCGAACGCTTTCATCCGCTGGAAGGAACGCCAAGCCGGGCGCGA
>CAZMAC010000001.1:0-15577 GCA_964564085.1 uncultured Hyphomicrobiaceae bacterium | reverse complement strand
CTTGTCCCTGGGTCCGACTGCGCCGCGGGGTGATTCTCAACCTCTTTCCGCAAATTAACAGTTGCAGCATCGCCCACATTATCGACCCCCCGCTCTTCAAGAAGCGTGGTTAGCCAGTTTGGGTCCATCTCGGGAACAGAGGAGAGCAGAAGATCTGTATAAGGATGGTGCGGAGGCTTGAACATTTCTTCCTTTGGCCCCTGTTCGACGACACGTCCACGTTGCATGACCACGACCTCGTCAGCAATCGAGCGGACCGTTGCCAGGTCATGCGTGATGAACATATAGGCCAGATCCAGCTCCTTTTGCAGCCGGTCGAGCAGCCGGAGGATGCCTTCGGCGACAAGCTGATCGAGCGCGCTCGTCACCTCATCGCAAATGATGAATTTCGGCTCCGCCGCCAGTGCGCGAGCGATACCAATCCGTTGCTTTTGACCGCCCGATAATTCCGCCGGATAGCGATTATAATATTGCGACGGCTCCAGCTCGATCAAATCCAGAAGCTCGTCCACGCGGCTTTTCAGTTCCGTTCCCTTAAGGCCGGAGTAAAACTGCGCGGGACGGCCGATGATCTCGCTGATCTGCACCTTGGGGTTCAATGCCGTATCGGCCATCTGATAGATCATCTGCGCCTGACGCAGCTGATCCTTTGTCCGATCCTTGTAACTCGGCGGCAGGGGCTCGCCTTCGAACAGAATTTGTCCTTTTGTCGGTGGCAGAAGCCCGGTGATGCAGCGTGCAGCTGTCGATTTGCCAGACCCGGACTCCCCGACGACGGCAACTGTCATGCCTGGATAGATATCAAAGGAGACGTCTTCCAGCACTTTCACGTCACCATAGGCTGCATCGATGTGCTGAACCGAGACTAACGGCGCATTATCGCCAACGGGACGTGATTTCTGATCGCGTTTGAAACTGCGCACGGCCCAGAGGCTTTTCGTATAGTCCTCCTTCGGATTTTCAAGCATCTCGTCGGTGGGCGCCTCCTCCACCTGATCGCCCTTCAGCAGCACTTTGATCGTGTCGGCCATCTGGGCGACCACAGCCAGGTCGTGCGTGATATAGATCGCGGCTGTGTTGAACTGATCGACAATGTCGCGGATCGCTGCCAGAACCTCGATTTGCGTGGTCACATCGAGTGCAGTCGTGGGCTCGTCAAAGATAATCAAATCGGGTCTGCAAGCCATCGCCATCGCAGTCATTGCCCGCTGCAGCTGACCGCCGGAGACCTGATGCGGATAGCGGAACCCTATCTCGGTTGGGTTGGGCAAACGGAGCCGCTCATACAGCTCCATGGCGTCTTCCTGCGCCGCCGTCCGCTTTTTCATACGGTAATGGATCGGCGCCTCGGTATGCTGATCGATGATCTTATGCGCCGGGTTGAACGAAGCGGCGGCAGATTGTGCGACATAGGCGATGCGGGAGCCGCGAAGCGCGCGCCGGTCCGCCGGCGGTGTCGTCGTGAGCTCCAAGCCGTCAAATTCGATCGATCCGCCCGAGATACGGCAGCCATCGCGGGCAAAGCCCATGGCCGCAAGACCGATGGTCGATTTACCGGCCCCGGACTCGCCAATAAGGCCGAGCACCTCGCCCCGATGAAGCGTCAGGTCGATACCATGAACGATCTCGACCCATTTCTCGTCAGCATAGCCTTCAATGCGGAGGCCCCTGATCTCAAGAAGAACGTCCTTATTATCCATCATCCCTTCTCCTTCAGTCCGGAGGATCGGAACAGCATCCAGTCAACCACAAAATTGACCGCCACCGTTAAGAGTGCAATCGCAGCGGCAGGGATTAGAGGCGTGATGTCTCCGAAGGAGATCAGCGTCGCATTTTCACGCACCATCGATCCCCAATCCGCCGTCGGTGGCTGAATCCCGAGTCCGAGGAAAGAAAGCCCCGCAATGAGTAGGAACACAAAGCAGAATTCCAGGCCGAACTCGGCGATCAGCGGCGCGGTTGAGTTTGGCAAAATTTCCCTGCGGATCAGATATCCGGTGCCTTCACCCCGAAGTTTTGCAGCTTCAATATAGTCCATCACGACGACATTACCCGCCACGGCGCGTGTAAGACGGAAGACGCGGGGCGAATAGATAATAGCCACTACGATTACGATAACCCAAAGCTCTGTCCCGAAAATACTCAGCATCAACAGGGCAAAGATGAGCGATGGAACCGACATTATAACATCTGCGATGCGCCCTGTAATCTGATCAAGCCAGCCGCCTTTGGTAGCAGCGAGCAGCCCGGCGGCCGCTCCCATCACAAAGGCGAGAATCGTGGCAATCAGAGCCAGACCGACCGTATTGCGCGCGCCATAGACGATGCGGCTGAAGACGTCCCGGCCCAACTGATCGGCGCCAAGTAACATATTTTCATCCGCGGGCGCGAAGGCAGAAGCGATAACCTGTGATTCGCCATAAGGAGCGATCACCGGCGCAAAAATACCCGCAATTGCGTAGGTGAAGATGACAAACATGCCAAAGGCGGCCGTCAGCGGCGCAGTACGTAATTCCTTTGCCAGATTCGTTGGAGAGATAATGATCAGGAATTCCCTGAAAGCATAAGATGTGCCTGCCGCGAGTGCGAGCGCTGCGGCGGCGACGGTTACGAAGCTGAGGGCGGGAACGCCGCCAACGATGCCCATGATAAAGGAGGCAAGCGTCAGCGAGAAAAGCAGCATGAAAATCTCTCGCTGCTTGAAATAGGCTGCAAGGCAGGACGCGCCGATCAGAAGTGCATAGTAACCAACGACAAATAAGCTCATGACCGCCCCCTCACTTCGGATGCCGCAGACGCGGATTGGTTAGAATTGCGCCGACATCAGCCGCCAAATTCAACAGAATAAAGGTGGCTGCGAAGATCAGGCAGCAGGCCTGCACGATCGGGAAGTCTCTTTTGGCCACTGCATCGACCAGAAGCTGACCGATCCCGGGATAGACGAACACAACCTCAACCAGCACGACGCCTGTAATGAGATAGGCAAGGTTCAGCGCCACGACGTTAATGATCGGCGCCCAGGCATTTGGCAGAGCATGATGCACGATGACTTTCCAGGGCGGGACCCCTTTCAGCCGCGCCATCTCAATATAAGGCGAGGCCAGAAGATTGATGATCGCTGCCCGCGTCATCCGCATCATATGCGCCGTAACGACGAGCACGAGTGTCAAAGCGGGTAGAAAGGCGCGATGGAGCAGTTCGAAAAAACTCATCCCGGAGCTTAGACTAGCGATGGCCGGGAAGTAGCTCGTCTTAACGGCGAGATAGAGTATCAGGACGTATCCGAGAAAGAATTCGGGCGACGAAATGGAGGTCAGCGTCAGGACATTCGCGACCCGGTCGAAAAGCGTGTTACGCAAAAGCGCGACGATGATACCGAGGATAATCGCAAGCGGCACCGCGATAACGGCAGCATAAGCCGCCAGAAACAGGGTGTTCATGAAACGGCCGGTAATGGCTTCGCTCACCCGTTCTCCGGAGACGAGCGATATGCCAAAATCGCCGGTGACCGCGCCGGCAAGCCACTCGAAATACCGGATCGGCGCTGGCCGGTCGAGGCCAAGCTGCTCTCTCATGGCGGCAACAGTTTCCTCCGTTGCCCCCATGCCAAGCACGGCTTCCGCGATATCGCCGGGTAAAAGCTCAACAGCGAAAAAGATCAAGACCGAAACGACCAGCAGTGTGATCAGACCGTAAAAAAGCCGTTTCAATACGAGCCCAAAAATCCCCCCCATGAGCGTCTCCATTCGAAATCTGCTGACATTGTTCCGTCAGCTAAGGGCGTTTTTTTTGCCCTTCCCAAGGTCTTAATCCACGCTTTCGCGAAGCTTGCGGGCGGCGGCGGGGCCCATCGCGGGGTGCAGAGACATCATACAAACATGATGGGAAGGCAGAAGGGGAACCTGGCCCACAGCTCATGGACCAGGTTCCGATTTTCAGACAGTTAGCTCTTGAACCACCAGCGGCTCGGAGCGCGTGCGCCGTCAAGTTCCCAACTCGGCGCAAGGCTGTCGCCGCGCTCGATTTTGCTGCTCCGCGCATAGACGAAGTTATTGAAGAACGGGATGAGTGTGCCGCCGTCATCACGCATGAGGACGCACATCTCGCGGTACATCTCGGCCCGGCGCGCTTCATCCAGCTCACCCTTGGCCTGTAGCAGAAGCTCGTTGAACTTCGGATTCTTCCACCGGCTCTCGTTCCACGCTGCGTCTTCTTTGTAAGCCAGCGTGAACATCACATCAGGCGTAGGTCTTGCGCCCCAGGAAACCATGGTGAACGGCTTCTTCAGCCAAACATCGGAATAATAACCATCATTTGGCTCACGCACGACTTTCACATTGATGCCAGCCTTCTTAGCTTGCTCCGCATACAGGACGCAGGCATCGACGGCGCCTGAGAATACAGATTCCGCAACGCTCAGATTGACCGACAGCCCTTCCGCTCCGGCCTTCTTAAGCAGCGATTTGGCCTGATCCGGATCATATTCACGTTGCGCGATATCGTCCGGCCAGAAAGGTTGCGCCGGCGACAGATGGAAGTCGTTACCGATCGTCGCCGCTCCAAACGCGATTTTTTCGATAATTTCCTTGCGATCCATTGCAAGCTTCAGCGCATTGCGCACATCAACATTGTCGTAAGGAGCGGTATCGCAATGCATGGGCATTGTAATGGCCGCGGCGCTCGGCACGTTCTCAACGACGATATTCGGATTGCGCTGCAGCAGAGCCAGCGTCTTCAACTCGATCAGTGAAACGGCCTGAACATCGCCCGTGACGAGCGCTGTCTGACGGGCATTCGGATCGTTCAGCACCAGCATTTCGATCGTGTCGAAATAGGCGCCTTCGCCGTGCCAGCCATCATGACGGCTAAGCGACCAGCTAACGCCGAATTTGCCGTTATCGATTTTATAGGGGCCGCAACCGTCGCCGGACTGCCAGTCGATCGTGCCGTCTTCCTTACCCGGGCAGATTGCCAAATGGTAGTCAGTCATCAGCCAGGGCAGGTCGGCATTGCCCGAATCGAGCTTAAAGACAACAGTGTCGTCGCCATTCTTGGTAATATCGGTCACAGACGTCAGCAACGCTTTTGCAGCAGACGTTGTCTTCTCGCCGCGATGGTGATTCATCGATGCGATGACGTCGTCGGCCGTGACTTTCTTGCCGCTGTGGAATGTCGCCTTTGAATTAAGCTTGAAGGTCCATTCGGAGGCATCGGCGTTAGCTGACCACTCGGTTGCCACATCCGGCCCGAGCGAACCATCGGTCTCGATCAGCGTCAGATAGCTCCGATATTGGTGAGCCATATAAATCATCTGGCGCGTAACGTAAGTCCCTGGATCATGGGTGTCGGATGTGTTTCCGTCATGAATACCAAAACGGAAATTACCGCCGCGGGATGGCGCGGCAATGGCTGAACGTGACCACAAGCCGGTTGCCGTCGAGGCCGTCACCCCGGCAGCGATCGCGTAATGCATGAAATCACGACGCGAGATCCGGCCGCGACGGGCCTCGTCGGCGATCCGGTCGATTAAGGTAGGCGCTTTTTTATCGGTCATAAAACTCCCCTATGGATTTAGCTGGATTTGTGGCTTATCTCGGCATTGAAGCTGATGGCATGGTTGCCAGTAATGTGCTCGGAAGAATTCGATCGTTCGATTATTTTTCATGAGTGCACCGGCACGATTTCGTCATGTCGAGCAGACTGTGTGAGCGGCTGAATTCTGGCTGGCCTGTGGAGCCGCAACAATCATAGTTCCAGAGACTAGTATAGATAACTATGATTTTGCAAATACTCCGGGCAATGGCGGGCGTTCATGGTGAGTGGGCCGGGTCGATAGGCTTTTAAACAGTTTAACCGTTAAGGCCTTCGAAAGATACACAAATCAGGCCGCTGGTGGCAATAAGCAGTGAACGCCGGTTACTAAAGGTACCTTTATCGAACGGAATCGAGACGACTCCGGATTGATTTCAACCGGGTTTGCGGTGCGCTTAATTGCTCGTACAGCGTGTCATAACGAGCCAATCCCGTCCTGTTGGGCAGACCCGGTCACGTGTTCCGCTTTTCCAGTCTTCATACGTGCTCTACTATTCCAGTTGTGGTCTAATGGAACGATGCGCCCCTCTTGATGCCAAACGGTCGCATTGCTCACACTCATGGAGGCTGCGATGGCTGAACTGGATTGGCACGCCGAGCGAACAGATCTGGCCGACCTCGTGATGCTTGACGCGCCGCCGCCCGATCTGGTTGACGAGCGTGGTGTGCGCACCTACCGGCTTAGCCGGGTTCGGGCCGAAATGAAGGCTCGCAATATTGCGGCCTGCATTCTCTGCGATCCGGTCAACATCCGCTACACAAGCGGCACGCGGAACATGCAGGTCTTTACCGCCCGTAATGCAGCTTCGCGTTATTTGCTGGTGACGCAGTCAGATTGCATCCTTTATGAGTTCCTCGGTTGTATGCATTTGGCCGAGGGGATTGAAACGATAACTGAGACGCGGCCCTCAATCATGGCGAGCTTTGTGGCGGCGGGGGACCGGGTCTCTGAAATCGAGACGCGCTGGGCGCGTGAGATGGCGGATACGATCCGCGAGCTTGTCGGCCCGGATGCGACGGTCGGCATGGAGCGTTTGAATGCGGGTGCTACCCTGGCGCTCGCTGAGCAAGGTTTCAGAATCGTGGATGCGCAAGCACCGGTCGAGATGGCCCGAGCCATCAAATCGGCGGAAGAGATGAAATGTATCCACGCTTCGCTTCGCGCGACGGAGGCGAGTGTGCATCTGCTGCGTGACGCCATCCGACCGGGGCTGACCGAAGTGCAGCTCTGGTCGATCATGCACCAGGCGGTCATCGCCCAGAACGGCGATTATATCGAAACGCGGCTCATCAACTCAGGCCCACGCACCAATCCCTGGTTTCAGGAGGCCGGCACCCGGCATATTGGCGAAAATGAGCTTATCGCGCTCGATACAGATGTCGTTGGCTGTTATGGCTATTATTCGGATTTTTCCAGAACGTTCCATTCCGGTCCGGAGCGCCCGACCGAAACGCAGCGTGAGCTTTACCGTTATGCCTATGAGCAGATCCATCACAACATGGATATTCTGCGCCCGGGTATGAGCTTTCGCGAATATACCGACAAGGCCTGGGAAATCCCGGAGCGCTTTCTTGCTCATCGATACGGTTTGTCGGCGCATGGCTGCGGAATGACGGGAGAATATCCCTACCTTTACCATCGGGTAGACTTTCCAGAGGTCGGCTATGACGGTGAGATACGGCCTGGCATGACATTGTGCGTCGAAAGTTTTATCGGAGACGAGACCGGAGGCGAAGGCGTCAAGCTGGAGCAGCAGGTGCTAATAACGGACACCGGCATTGAGCTTCTCAGTCAGTTTCCTTTTGAGGACGCATTATTGAATTAAGACGGGAAGCATCATCAAGAATGAACAGTTTGCGGATGGTTTAACTCCCTTGCGGGGTCAGGCCGCCAAGGTCGCAGTCCGTTTTTGAGTCCCAGATTACAGGACCGTACCGATCACAGTCATACAATCGCCGGTCTTGATAAGCCCAGGAAAATGACGCCCGGTGATGAGGCCGTTGCGGCGGGCGTGATAGGCGATCGGGCGCACGCCAGTCCGGTCGATTGGCCAGATTTGCGCAACGCGATCGCCTTTCTCGACATTCTCACCCAAATCCGCAAGCGGTTCGAAGAGCCCGTCATGTTCGGCAAAGAGAAAGGATGCCTCGCCCGTAATGTCGAGATCGATGCTTGGCGCGATATCCATCTCACCTTCGAGAATTCCTGCGTGAATGAGAAAGTTGCGAATGCCCTTTTTGGCAATCGCGATCGAACGGGCCGTCGCCGAACCGCCGCCGCCAAGCTCGGTCGAGACGAATATCTTGCTCTGTTGCTCGACCGCCGTGTCGAACATACCGACATTGTCAATCTCTTCGAGCATTGCTGAAAAGGGCGCATTGAATGCATGCATCGCTGCGGCGCATAGCGTTTGTTGCGCTTTGTCAGGAAGGATGTGGTTTGCAGCAAAGGGAAGAAAATCAAGCGTCTTTCCACCTGAATGAAAATCTAGGACGGAATGCGCAAGCGGAATGAGGGTCCGCTGAAAATAATCGGCGATTTTTTCCGTCGCTGTCCCGTCCGGGCGTCCGGGAAAGATCCGATTCAAATTGCATTTATCGATCGGCGAGGTGCGGGATGCGGCGCAGAAAGCGGGATAGTTGAATGCCGGAACAATGATAATGCGCCCCGTCACCTCCTCCTGCGCCAGGCTCATGGCAAGATTTTGCAGCGCAATCGGTCCCTCATATTCATCGCCGTGACTGCCCCCGGTTAAAAGCGCAGTCGGGCCCTCGCCATGACGAATGACGCTGATCGGGATCATAATATGGCCCCAGGCGGAGTCATCCCGGCTGAAGGGCAGTCTTAGAAATCCGTGATGTACGCCGTCTTCATCATAGGGGACCGTCGGTGTGATCGGGTTGGCCTGCATGTCCGCTCAGCCCTTGACGAAGAGTTTGCGGGGCACATCGGCAAGGCATTCCGGCGCGGTCTCCCCGATCACGATGCTTTCGGTGATCTCAAAGCCCCAATTTTCCATCCAAAGTCCGGTCATGAAATGGAAGGTCATATTGGCCTCCAGAGGGGTCTTGTCGCCGGGTCGCAGAGACATCGTCCGCTCGCCCCAATCGGGCGGATAGGACAGCCCGATCGGATAACCGGTGCGGTTATCCTTCGTGATGCCGTATTTTTTCAGAACCGCGAAGAACGCATTGGCGATATCTTCGCATAAGTTTCCGGCGCGCGCTTTTTCCAGGCCGGCTTCCAGCCCTTCGACAACGGCCTTTTCGGCGTCGAGAAAATTTTGCGGCGGCTTGCCGAGAAACAGGGTCCGGCAAAGCGGGCAATGATAGCGGCGATAGACGCCGGCAATCTCAAAAAATGTGCCTTCACCGTCCTTCAAGGGCGCATCGGTCCAGGTCAAATGTGCTGCCGAGGCGTCTTCGCCGGAGGGCAACAGCGGGACGATCGCGGGATAATCGCCGCCAGCGCCGATGTCCGGATCGTAGCGGAGGGCGGCATCGTAGATATCCGCCACAAGATCGCATTTGCGCAATCCCGGCTCCGCCTTTTCCAGAATGCGGCCATGCATCCGCTCAACGAAGCGGGCGGCCTTGCGCATATAGGCAAGTTCCTGTCCCGACTTAACGGCACGCTGCCAGTTTACGAGGCTTGTTGCGTCGGAAAACTTCGCATTCGGCAGATGCGATTGCAGCGTTGCGAAGGCGGCGGCGGAAAAATAGTAATTGTCCATTTCAACGCCGATCCGCGCGCGCGCCCATCCCCGATCTTCGATATGGCGCGAGAGTTCGTCCATCGGATGGCGTTCCGTTGACTGAACGAAGTGATCCGCATAGCTAATAATATTAGCCTCATCCATGAAGCAGGTGCGTTTTGCGCCATTGGCGTCCTGCTCGCGTCCGAACCAGACCGGCTCCCCTTCCAGGCCGAGCAGCACAGCCTGATGCACATAGAAGGACCAGCCGTCATAGCCCGTCAGCCAGGCCATATTGGATGGATCGGAGACAATGATTAGCTCGACCCCTTTTTCGTTCATCGCTTTGCGGGTTTTTGCTATCCGCTGCTGATACTCATCATTGGAAAAATGAAGTGTGGGGGTGACCATCGGGTTTGTTCCGGCCTTGGTGAGGTTAGCTGATAAAGTCTGCGCCGACGCCGGCGGCCTCAGCGCGTTCGCGAGCAAACGTCGCGATCGCCGTGTCCTGCACGCCGGTGCCCGTCAGATCACAAATGGTGAGCGCATAAGGTGACGACCGGCCCGCCGCCAGACCCGCCACGATCTCGCCTAGCTCAGGGAATTTGGTGCCAGGTGGCAAGAGACCTGCGGCCAGCGCATGATGCAGTTCGCCGAGAATCTCTGTTTGCGACAGCCGGTCAGGAACGTAAACATCGGCGCGGGTCAGAGCCGCGGCCTCCAGCTCGTTCTTATTGTGCTGGTCGGATCCCATCGCCGTGACATGCTGGCCCGGCTTCAGCCAATCGGCCAGGATCAGCGGTGAGGTTGAGGGAGTCGTGGTCACGATCACGTCTGCGGTCGATACGGCTGACTCAAGATCGGAAGCCGCGCTTATCTCTATTCCGAGCGCGGATGTCATCTCGTTCGCCACCGCCTGCGCTTTTTCCGGATCGCGGGCCCAGATGCTGGCCTTACGGATCGGGCGCACCAATGTGAGCGCTTTAAGCTGCAACCGCGCCTGCGTTCCAGCGCCGGCGATGCACGCCGTCGAGGCATCCTCCCGCGCGAGGTGACGAGCGGCCACAGCTCCGGCGGCTGCGGTTCGGATATCGGTTAGGTAGCCATTATCAAGCAGAAGCGCCTTGACCATGCCGGTTTTGGCCGAAAACAGCACCATCAGCCCGGAGGTGCTCGGCAAGCCGATTTTGGGGTTGTCGAAAAAGCCCGGCGACACCTTAATGGCAAAGCTGTCAATGCCGGGCACATAGGCGGTTTTGACGTCGACCTCGCCATTATGAGCCTCAATCGCCATCGAAAGGATCGGTGGCATCACCACCTTGCCGCCCGCCAAAGCCTTGAACGCGCTTTCGACGCAATTTACAGCGTCAAGGTCCAGATCGATCAGCCGGCGGAGGTCAGTCTCTGTCAAAATTTTAATTTGTGGCATAAATCAATTCGCCTCTTTGCTTACATCAACGTTTTCGCCTGAAATAATACGATGATGGAGACGCCGATCGATATTGCCGCCGCTCAGCAGAGCTAGCACCGGACCGGACGGGCGCAGCTTTCCGCTCAGCAACGCCGCGATTGAAACGGCGCCAGCGCCCTCCACAATCTGACCTTCCTGCCAATAGGCGTGCCGGATCGCTTCGGCAATCTCATTCTCACCGACAAGGACAATCTCATCGACCAGATCCCCGACCATCTGAAAAGTGTAGAGGTTATCGGCACCGATGCCGCCGCCAAGCGAGTCCGCAAGGGTCGGCAGCTCTTCGATGTCAATCGGCCGCCCGGCTTTAAGACATTCATACATCGCTGCGCCGCGCTCCATCGAGACGCCGATAACACGGATGTCAGGTTTTTTCGTCTTCAAAGCCGCAGCGATGCCGGAAATCAGACCGCCGCCTGAAAGCTGCACAATCACCGTCTGCGCCTCTGGCATCTGTTCAAGGATTTCCAGCCCGAGCGTCCCCTGCCCCGCGATGATATCCGGATGATCGAAGGGCGGGATCATGGTCATGCCCTTCTCCCTCACCAGCCGGTCCACTTCGGCCTGCGCTTCATCTTGCGACTTGCCCACGATGCGCACCTCAGCGCCTTCCGCTTTAATGCCGTCGATCTTATTTTGCGGTACGAGACGGGACATGACGATGATGCAGCGGACGCCTGCTCGTTGCGCCGCATATGCGAGCCCGCGTCCATGATTTCCCGTCGAGACCCCGGCAACACCGCTTTGCTTTGCGGCCTCACTCAGATTGAAAACCGCATTGGCCGCCCCGCGGAGTTTGAAACTGCCGGTTATCTGCAGATGTTCGAGCTTGAGATGAACCGGCGCACCGGCGATCTCAGACAGGCTGGGCGATAGCTTCATAGGTGTGCGGCAAACGGTTTCCGCAATGCGCAAACACGCTTGCTCGATTTGCTCAAGCCCGATTGCCTGCGCTTCGCTCATGCTGTTTCTCCCGGTCTTGAAGCGAGTTTAAAGCGCTAGCAGTGAAATTAGAAACCGGTTTTCTTGAAAAAACACAGGCAACATTCCGTTCGCGCCAGTCATCTTTTCCATTTGAAATCATCCACATCGCGCAGGAACGGCTTACGGCTATGTCGTGATCGATTCCCCATATCGCTGGCGAGAATTGACAAGGCATCTTCGCGCCAGCATGGTCGATCTAAACAAAACCGCAGGACATATAGCCAATGCTTGAGAACGATCAACTGGACCGCTGGGACCGCGAGAACTTCTTCCATCCTTCCACGCATCTGGCCAATCATGCGCGCGGCGACAGTCCGAGCCGTATCGTCACGGGCGGCTCCGGTGTCTTCATCGAAGACCGGAATGGCAACAGGTTTCTCGACGGCTTTGCCGGACTCTATTGCGTCAATGTTGGCTATGGCCGGCCGGAAATCGCAGAAGCAATCGCTGAACAGGCGAAGACGCTCGCCTATTACCACGCCTATGCCGGCCACGGCACCGAAGCCTCGATTACGCTGGCGAAAATGGTGCTCGACCGCGCCCCAACGAACATGTCGAAGGTTTATTTTGGCTTAAGCGGTTCGGATGCGAACGAGACGATCATTAAGCTGGTCTGGTACTACAATAATATTCTTGGTCGGCCGGAAAAAAAGAAGATCATATCGCGCTGGCGTGGTTACCATGGGTCTGGCCTGATGACCGGCTCTTTGACCGGGCTGGAGCTGTTTCACAAAAAATTCGATTTGCCTTTTGCCCAGGTCCTCCATACGGCTTCGCCCTATTATTACCGCCGTCCCGATCTTGATATGAGTGAGGCGGATTTCGTCGCCTTTTGCGCGGCGGAGCTGGAAGCGATGATCGAGGGGGAAGGTGCCGACACGATCGCGGCTTTCATAGGCGAACCTGTCTTGGGGACAGGCGGTCTCGTACCGCCGCCGCCTGGCTATTGGGAAGCGATCCAGCCGATTTTGGACAAGCACGACATTCTTCTCATCGCTGATGAGGTGGTGACCGGCTTTGGGCGTCTCGGCACCATGTTCGGCTGCGATCACTATGGTATCAAGGCAGATTTTATTGCGATCGCCAAAGGCTTGACCTCCGCCTATGCACCGCTATCCGGCTCGATCGTTTCCGACAGGGTCTGGAAGGTTCTGGAGCAGGGAACGGATGCGTTCGGGATGATGGGGCACGGCTGGACCTACTCGGCCCATCCGATTGGCGCGGCGGCCGGTATCGCGAATCTCAAGCTGATTGACGGATTGGGCCTGGTCAAAAATGCGGCCGAAATAGGTGCGTATTTCAATGCGGCAATGAAAGCCGCGCTCAGTAATCACCCCCATGTCGGCGATGTGCGCGGGGAGGGTCTGTTGGCCGCGGTCGAGTTTGTTGAGGACAAGGATCAGCGCAAATTCTTTGAACCGGCCGGCAGGGTTGGGACAGCGGTGGCGGCTGCCTTGCTCAAACGCGGCGTCATTGTGCGCGCCATGCCGCAAGGCGATATTCTCGGCTTTGCCCCGCCGCTTTGCCTGAACCGCTCCGAAGCCGACCAGATCGTCGGCAAGACTGTCGAAGCGGTGAAGGACACGCTTGGCTGATCGCTCAGAGATCCGGCGCCCGATCCTAGAGTGTTTGAATTGCTGATCGCACTGGTTGGAAACTGGCGCAAAAGAAGTTTCCAACGCCAGCAGACGATGATCGATCGATGAGTGTGAACGCGATGGTGAGAAATTGAACTTTTGCGGGCATAGATACACAAAATACGATGAAAATAATATCTTGGCGGATGGGGTGGGATTCGAACCCACGAGACGGTCTCCCGCCTGCCGGTTTTCAAGACCGGTGCCTTCAACCACTCGGCCACCCATCCAAACTGAGGTGCTAGAGGTTTAGCGGATGTTGGCCGGCCTTTGAAACCCTCCTTTGCGGCGGGCGGTCGCGGGCTTTGCACAAAACAGGCTCAGCGCCGCCGGGGCTGCGGCCCTGAGCGCGGCTTTCAGGCGGTCGATCCCTCCTCCATGCGGATGCCAAAGAGCAGCGCATAAAGCGTTGGGATCGCGATCAGCGTCAGAATGGTCGCGAAGGCCAAGCCCGCCATAATCGTCACCGCCATGCTGGCAAAGAAGGCATCACCCAGCAGCGGGATCATGCCGAGCACCGTGGTGGCGGCGGCAAGGAACACCGGGCGCAGACGGCTGAGGCTTGCCATGCGCAGCGGCCCAATGCCGAGCCCATCGCGCGCCACCTGATCATCAATCTCATCGACCAGAACGATGGCGTTTTTGATCAGCATGCCGGACAGGCTGAGCAGGCCGAGGAGCGCGGTAAAGCTGAAGGGCATATTGGTGATCAGCAGTCCGGCGCCCACACCGCACAGGGCCATCGGCACCACGGCCCAGATTACCAGCGGTTGGCGCAGCTTTGAGAAGAGCAGGATCGTGATTGTCAGCATAACGATCAAAGACAGCGGAAGCTGGGTTGCCAGCGCCGCTTGAGCATCCGCGGAGTTTTCATACTCGCCGCCCCACTCCATGCTGTAGCCGGCGGGCAGCGGGATCGCCTCGATTTGCGCTTTGATCTGGTTGAGGGCCGCGGTTGCGGTCAGGCCGAAGGCCGGGTCGGCCTCAACGGTGATTGTACGCACCCGGTCACGGCGGCGGATGATGGCATCGTCAAAGACCGTATCAAAGCCGTCAACGACCTGGGTGATCGGGACATAAACCTGCTGCGTGCCGCTCCAGATCAGGCGTTCCTGCAAGCGGTCAATATCGAGGCGTTCCTCCGCGGGCGGACGGGCGATGATCGGGATGAAATCATCCCCTTCGCGATAGGTGCCCGCCCGCGAGCCGGTCGTTGCAAATTGCATCGCATCGGCCACATCGGTGCGGTCAAGGCCGGTGATATCGGCCCGCTCGGGCCGGATATGCGGCTCAATGACGGCTTCCTTCTGGCGCCAGTTCTGGCGGATGTCGATGAGGTCGCTGCTGCCTTCCATGACGGCTATGGCCTCTTCGGACAGCCGGCGCAGCTGCGCGCGATCCGGACCGGAGAAGCGGGCCTGGATCTTGGCGCCCCCGCCCGGTCCAAAGACGACCCGCACCGTGCGCACCTCCGCGTCGAGATAGTCGTTTTCAATGCGCGTCTTCAGGCGCGCGGCCAGATCGTCGATAATATCGAGGCTGGCGGTGCGCACGATGAATTGTGCATATGCCGCGTTGGGCAGCTCCGGATTATAGGTCAGGGTGAAGCGGCTGGCGCCCTGCCCGGCAAATCCGGCAACCGAGACAACGCCCTCTTCGGCCAGGATGATCTCCTCGATCTCCTCAAGGTCGCGCGTGGTGGCGCGAATATCCGTGCCCTGAGGAAGCACATAATCGATGAAGAACATCGGCGTGTTGGAGTCCGGGAAGAAGGACTGTTTCACCTGGCCAAAGCCGATGACGGAAATGCCGGTGAGGGCCACAAGGCCGACCACCGTCACCGCCCGGCGGCGCAGCGCAGTGTCCAGAAACCGGCCATAGAAACGGTACATGCCGCCGGCATAGGGATCGGCGTCCGCATCCGCCGCGCGTGCCGGCTTGAGCAGATAGTGGCCAAGCAGCGGCGTCACGCTCACCGCCAGCACCCAGCTCAGCAGCAGCGAGATGCCAATCACGGCAAAGAGCGAGAACAGAAATTCTCCGGTGGCATCGGATGAGAGGCCAATGCCGGCAAAGGCCATAATGCCGATCACGGTCGCGCCGAGCAGCGGGACTTGCGTGCGCGCTGCGGTCTCACTGGCCGCGGTGCGGGCGTCTTTGCCCTTTTGCATGCCGATCATCATGCCTTCGGCAATCAC